>NZ_CEWDFQ010000127.1:0-8104 GCF_982438285.1 Acetatifactor sp.
ATAAGGAGCTGCTATGAAAAAAATCACTCTATGCTTAGTTTTATTTATCATACCGCTTTTAACCGGCTGTGGATCAGACACATCCGGCGACACGTACATAGCGGAAACTGATTACCAGTATAAGCAGTTGGCAGATTTAAGCTATCCAAAGGTACAGCAGGGGGATGGCGTTGTCTATCTTTATCACAACGGATTTATCTATTATCTTCAGGAGGGCGGGGATATGATCCTGCCCTTATGCAATAAGGCGGACTGCCTGCACGATCAGGAGACAGACCCGGAGAAGCTTCGGGAGTGCAACGCATCTGTGGACTCCTATGAGGAAAAGGCACCGGCATGGGAGTCCCGTGTAGGGATCGCCAAATGTGGGGAATCTCTTTACTGTCTGAACCCTGCGATATTCCTCCATACTCCGCAGACCCTTTTCCGCTATGCTTTGGACGGCACGGCAAAGGAGGCGGTGTATACATGGGACAGCGAGGAAAGCGCGGTTCTGGAATGGATCATCCACAGGGATGTGCTTTACTATGTGGAAAAGAGATATTATCTGGAGGACAATGAAACCAAGGTGGAAAATTCCTTTAAGGCGCTCTCGCTCACAGGCATCAATCCCCAGCCGGAAACTATTTACGTGGCAGATGAGGATTTGAGTGTGCTGGTTGTGGATAAGCCAAAAGCTTATGGAAACTATGTGTATTTTGAGATTATTGCCACCTGGCGTGACGGAGGCGCAGAAATCACGGAGGAGAACCTTTATGACAGGCTGTATGAGAGAACCTTTGTTTATAATACAGAAAAAGAGGAGCTGAAGGAGCTGGAGCTCCCAGGAATGCCTGCCTCTGTGTCGATCCTGGGGGTGCATTTCTGGCAGGATAAGCTGATTTTGGAACCCTATGACAAGGAAAAGGCAGGAGACGCCTCCATGCCTGTATACCTCACGGAGCTTGACGGCTCCAATCCCCGGGTGCTGCTTGAGGACGTTCCCCAGGCCGGGTATTTCCTGAGCGACGGGGAATATCTGTATCTGTTTGACGACTGGCTGCCGGATATAGACGACTGGCTGGATAATCCCGGCTGGTATACAGTCTATGACAAGGATTTGAATATAGTGGACACCTTCAGGGCGCCCCTCATGCCGGATGGGAAGCCTGAGAGGCTGCCTGTGGGGGAACGGGAGAGAATGTACTGTATTTATGAGGAGGAAAGCGGCTCATGGGGTGTTATGTGCTGGGACAAGGCAGGAATTGGCAGCTACCAGGGAGAAACCTTTTCCATGACAAAAATCCCATACCAATGACGGGGGCTTTGCTATGAGGCTGATCGGTTTTGAATGCAGGAAGCTGACAAAGCAGCTGCACATATGGCTTTTTACAGGTTTGCTGCTTACAGGAAACCTGTTTATGCTATATGCAAGCCAGAGAAGCACTCCAGCATATTTTTTTATCTTTCAGCAAAAGGACAGTTATGCTGCGTTTTGTCAGGGAGATAAAGGCGCGGACGCTATGGGCTTTTATCAACAGGAGCTGGATGCGCAGGAGGGCTATCTCGCTTCTTACAGGCAGTTTATCAATGAGATGGAAAGCCGGGCGGCAAAGATGAGGGAAACGGTTTTTTACAGAGATGAAAACAGTTATGTATTCCGAAATCTCCAAAAAACCTGTGAGGATTTTTCTGTCTTTGCAGACACGGCAGTTACGGCGGATAATTGTTTTGGACTGCGGGCCTTTGCGGAATATGACTACGGAATATTATTTCTTCTCATTTTTCTGGGATTAGTCACATGGTATGTATTGTTTTATGAACGGAACCGAAATCTGCTTTTGCTGTTAAAGGGATGCAGACAGGGGCACTGCCCATTGGCCTTTGCAAAGCTGATTACATTACTTTTGAGCGGCGCTTTTTATGTTTTGATTCAGGAAACAGGCGCGATACTATGCTTTGGCTGGATGTATGGCTATGGAGATTTGTCCAGGCCGGTGCAGTCTGTTTCGCTTTTTCGCAATTGCTCTTATGTATTGACGGCGGGACAGGCCATGGGTGTAACTCTTTTGATTCGGATTGGGATTGCCCTTTTAATGGGAGCGCTGATGTTCGGCGTTGGAATGTGCATCAAGAGCGAGATGGGGGCGGTGTTTGTAATTGGCATATTGCTTGGCGTCTTGTATGGGTTTAACAGGCTGCTCTATCCTGCAGGCTCCATGAATGCCCTGAAGTTTGTGAATCCCTTTTGTTACTGGAGTATGAAGCAGGCTCTTGGCTATTATCTGAACCTGAATTTCTTTGGTTATGCAGTGGGAAAAGATTTTTGTGCTGTAATTGTCCTGGGCTTCTTTACAATACTGCTTTCTCTGCTTGGAATCGTCATTTTCCACCGAACCTGTCAGATCAAACGGGACGGATACTGGGAGCGGTGGATGCAGTGGCTCAGAGGAAAATGGGGAGGAATCAGCAGGAGAAGCAGTCTGCTGTATTATGAGTTTTATAAGCTGCTTTTTCAACAAAAAAAATGGCTTGCTGTAGTGTTGTTATTGATTTGGACGGCCTGCAGTACGGCCGGCATCTATGCGCCTCAGTATTACGCATCCGCAAAAGAGGCGTCCTATCACGCTTATCTTGGAGAGCTTGCCGGTCCAGTGACTGACGAAACCCTTGTTTATCTTAAGCAGGAGGAAGCACGTTTTTTGCAGCTTAAGGAACAAATCCGTTCCTATGGAGAGGATATCTCAGGTGCAGACGCAATGAACCGACAGCTGCTGCAGTTTGAAATAGACCTGAAGGAGGAGGGATTTTTGCAGGTACAAAGCCAGCTGGAAGCTTTGGCGCAAAAACCGGGCAGGCTGAACGAGAAGTATTTGCTGGATGAGGCAGCCTATCTGAAGCTGTGGCAGGACACAGACAAAGAGGTGCTTTTGTGGCTTGGGGGAAGTATTTTTCTGCTCTTTTTGATCTGCGGAATTTATGCTGCAAGTGAGGGCAGTCAAATGCGGATACTGCTTCGTTCTACGCGAAAGGGACGAAGGGCCTTGCGCCGCAGCAAGGATGCCGCCGCTTTGCTTTGCACCATTACTGTATATTTGGCAGCAGAAGCCCCTTTATTTCTTGCATATGCCCGTATAGATGGTTTCTCTACGGCAGGCCAGAAGCTTTGTGATCTGGTAAACGTAAGCTGCTGCAGTGCAGTTACACTTTTTATGTTTGAGGGAACCGTATTTTTTCTGAAGGCAGTGAGCTTTTTACTGGCTGCATGGATGGGCCGCAGCCTTGCCAGGCGGCTTTCCCAGAAAACGGTAGCGTTTCTTTTGGGAAGCGGTTTGCTTGCAGTGGCAGCCTTGATTTTTTCCCGCTTTGGATGGAGCCTGCATATGCTCCTGCTGCGGCTATTGTAAAGAACAGGAGGAAATCCCATGGAGCTTAAGCTTTGCAATATTTCTAAAAGCTATAACCGGGGAAAAACCTATGCGGTGCAGAATATATCTGTAACGTTTACGCCTGGAGTATATGGACTATTGGGGCCAAACGGCGCTGGGAAAAGCACCCTGATGAATATGATTACCGATAATCTGGCTCCTGATATGGGTGAAATCACCATGGATGGAAAGGACATTCATACGCTGGGAGCCGACTATCGGGGCAGGCTTGGATATATGCCGCAGCAGCAGGGGCTTTATGAGGCTTTTACTGCTGAAGCCTTTCTTTGGTATATGGCGGCGCTGAAGGGCATGAAAAAGCGGCAGACGAAGGCTGCCATTGAAGAATTGCTTGAAGTAGTGAACCTAAAACAGGAACGGCACAAAAAGCTGAAATCCTTTTCCGGCGGAATGAAGCAAAGAATCCTGATTGCCCAGGCACTGTTAGACAGTCCCGATGTTTTGATTCTGGATGAGCCCACTGCGGGCTTAGACCCTGCGGAGCGCATTCGAATCCGCAATTTTATCAGTGAAAATGCCAAGAATAAGATTGTTCTTCTGGCTACTCATGTGGTGTCTGATGTGGAGTATATCTCAAAAGAAATTTTGATTTTAAGGCAAGGGAAGATGGTCCGCAAAGGACCGCCAAGGGAGCTTTTGGCGGAGCTTGATCATAAAGTGTTTGAAGCTCTGGTTACGCCGGAAGAGGAACCCTATTATCAGCAGGGAGGATATAAAATAGCAAACGTTTCTTTGACGGAGGATAAGGTATGTCTGCGGATCGTTTCAGATGAGATTCCTGTTGTAGGAGAGGTTCATTCCATCCGGCCTTGTCTGGAAGATGTGTATTTATATTGGGCAGAATGATTCCTGGGGTATCTGCCCCAAAATGAAAAAGAGGACGCTGCTTTGTCATCTGATTTGATGACCTGGCAGCGTCCTCTTAAAAGCCTTGCTTTATAGAAGCATTTTCTTAGCCGAAGTATCTCTTTAACAGACCCTCGAATGCCTTGCCGTGGCGAGCCTCGTCTCTTGCCATCTCATGCACGGTGTCATGAATAGCGTCAAGATTCAGAGCCTTTGCACGCTTAGCAAGATCAAACTTGCCTGCGGTAGCGCCGTTCTCAGCATCAACTCTCATCTCCAGATTCTTCTTGGTGGAATCGGTAACAACCTCACCCAAAAGCTCAGCAAACTTTGCTGCGTGCTCAGCCTCCTCGTAAGCAGCCTTTTCCCAGTACAGACCGATTTCGGGATATCCCTCTCTGTGAGCAACGCGAGCCATTGCAAGATACATACCAACCTCAGAGCACTCGCCCTCAAAGTTTGCGCGAAGGTCAGCGATAATATCCTCGGGAGCGCCCTGGGCAACGCCTACCACATGCTCTGCAGCCCATGTTTTCTCACCGGACTGAACGGTAAACTTCTCAGCGGGAGCATGGCAGATCGGGCACTCAGCGGGAGCTGCATCTCCTTCATAAACATAACCACATACTTGACATACAAATTTCATACTCTTAATCTCCTTTTCCTTATAAATAGTATTTTAAATTGAAAGAGCTTCCGTTTTTGCACAATTGCCGCAGGTACCGTAAAAATAAGTTACATGACCGTCAATGGTTCCGTTAAAATTGGCGCCGGCAATCTCCTTAATGCCTTCAATGCTTTCCATTTTCAGGTCTATTACACTGCCGCATTTTGTACAGATAAAATGGTAATGAGGTGAGGTGTCGGCATCGAAATGATCTGTACCGTCCCCCAGGCGCAGACGCTGTATCTCTCCGATGTCAGCCAGAAGAGAAAGGTTGCGGTAAACGGTGCCGAGACTGATATTCGGATTCTGCCTGCGGACATTCATATAAACAACGTCAGCGGTGGGATGGTCGTGCCTCGTCTTGAGGAAGTCTTTTATCATCTCGCGCTGCCTGCTGTATTTTAGTGCCATTGCATCCTCCTTTTCAAAAAATCAGTAATCATTACTGTTTTTATTATAAAGGATAATTTCAGATTGTCAATAGGATTAAAAAAATTTTTTCAGCGGTATCTTTCCGAAAGGTAAAGCTGCACTCTATTTTGGATCAGTCCTGTAACCTCTTCCACCGTTTTGTCTCCGGCAAAAAAGGCTTCACTTTCTTCGCACACAATTCTGAAAACATCATCATCAATGCTTCTGTTGTCCATATGGGAAGCTTGTATTGTTTCCATCAAAAGAGCAGTATCCTGCGCAGCAGCATCTATTTCTTTAGGTTCGGCTGTCTGCGCTGACGTCCTTATATATTGCTCAAAACTGTCTTTGCGCACAGGGAAAGAGGCTAAAAGACGGCTCCTTTCCTGATTTTCCCTGGACAGTAGGAATTCTAAGAAAGCCCATGCCCCCTCTTTATTTTTAGAAGCGCTGTTCATGGAAAGCCGCAGCTGGGAAGACATTTTGTGATAGGGCTCCCCGCTTAGGGAAGGATAGCCCTTCCAGCTGGAAGCTGAACCATATTGTTGCTGCAGCAGCAGAAATTCTTCCGTGCTTCCAAAGGAAATTTCCTGCAAAAGGATTACTCCCTCCTCAAAAAGAGCCTGAAATTCCTCCACAGTCACAGAATCCTCCATAGGCCCTGTCTGTATCATGCACATATCCCTGATTTCCGTAAGAAGCGCCGAAAAAGAAGCGTCAGTAAAATTACATTTTCCTTGCTCATAATCCACAAAGGAATCCATGCCTGCAAAGAGTGCAATGCCAAGGGCTTGCTGATAGGACATATAGACCACCAGGGGAGTGTCAGGGTGCGCAGCTGCATACTGGGTAAACTCTTCAAAGGTCCAGCCCTGTCCGGGGGTAGGAGCATGGCTCACATAAGTATTCACCCGAAAAAAGGGAATCACCAGCCGGAATTTTCCTCCAATCTGCCCATCCTCCCATACATTTTCCAGAATATTTTCCTTTTGTATAACTTGGCTGTCTTTTAGATAGGGTTCCAGATTCTCAAAAACTTCCTTGTCAGCCAGAGATGCCACATCCAATGCGCTTACATCGATCAAATCCGGCGCTTGGCCTTGCAGAATATCCAGGTATACATTTTCCATAATTTCTCCGGTCTCATCTCTTGGAAAGTAGTGAACCAGCTCTACAAAGTATTTCTGGGAGTATCTGTTAAACTGTCTCACCGTTTCCTCAACATCTGCAGTAGGCTGTCCGTTTATCAGCATAGTTCCAAGGGTTATGGTTTCCTTTTGAGGGAGAAGTCCCTCGTCGGTCCAGGAGATTACAGCCTTTTCGTAAAGCGTAAAGCCAGAAGCGTCTATTCTTTGAAAAAGCAGCACAAGCTCTCCGAGGCTGTTTTCGCCAAGCAGGCGCAAATTGCCGCCGTCCAGATTGATATAGGGATTCTGCCAGGAAAGTATTTTTTCCGGGGTATTTTCCTGCAAATCATAACAGTATAGGCTTTGTCCCGTGGCAATCCAAATGCAGTCCAAGGCACCAAAGACCTGCAGAATTCCTGCCTCATCGCCGTCGTAAGGAAAGGAGATATGTGCTGTAAACTGGCCGTTTTCTTCGTTTAAATAGTAAAAAAGCAGTTCTCCGCCCATGTCTTGATACCAATAAAACCCATCCATTCCAGAGACAAAGAAACCGTTTTCGGCCAAAGGCATACCGGATTCCCACTGCCCCGTCAGCCGTCCTTCTCTGTCAAAGACAAGAACGCTGCCTTCCCAGGTATACAGGCACAGCCGTCCCGCCGCGTCCACAGTGCAGCCCGCTGTATCCGCCAGCGTATTCTGGGGAATTTCTGTTACAGGAAGCGCATAAAGCTGCTGCCCCCTGCAGTCCCATTTACCTACATAATAAGTCTGTTCCTCTTCGGAAAAAAGCAGCTCATACAGGTTTGCACCTGCATCCAGCACTGCCTGTTTTACGCAAGAGCCATCTGCCTGCTTTAAAAGAAGTGTTTCCTCTTCAAAGCTATCCAAGTCTCTCCTGCAGAAGGAGACTACGGTGGTTTTATCCCCAGCACCATCCGTCTCCAAGTCCTTGCTCACATAAAAATAGGACTCCTCAAGGATACATTCAGACAGGATATTGGGAAGATTTAGATGCACCGCTTCCATTTGAGCCGTGGGAACCATGACCCCGGTGGGAACCAGGTACGGAGAAGGGGCTTCTTCCTCTTGTTTTCTACAGCCTGTTATGCCAAGAAAAAGTGCTGTCATTAAGATAAGTAAGGAAAAATGTTTCATAGAGTGTAACGCTCCAGTTTCTGATTTTAAGTATTTTAAATACGAAAGGTACAGCATAGGGTGCTGTACCTTTCAATTCTTCTAAAACGGACAACAAAGCCGAACGGTTTCTGTAATTCCATTTCTGTAATCTCTGAAACCGCAATTTTCAGAGCAATGATAGGTATAGGTCAAACGATAAACCTCAATTACATCATAACCAAAAAGAACACCATGGATGCAATCTACTTGTGTCGCGCTGATTAGTTCTCTTCCGGCTAAGGTTTCTATCACCCTGCCTGCATTGCAGTCGGGACATACCTGCGCACGAGGAGACACCTCCTGTGCAAAAACATGAGAGGACATAATACAAAACAAATGATGACTCCTGCGATTTTTTTTGCTATCTTCATTGTACATTCTCCTTTAAATTTTTTTGATCAAATCATTCATTTTATTTTCTGCAATGGACTTTTCCTTCGTTTAAAAGG
>NZ_CEWDFQ010000128.1:0-8061 GCF_982438285.1 Acetatifactor sp.
GGGCACCAGATACTGAAGCATTTCCACGCCGATTCTGGTCACCTCCGGGTCCGTGGTAAAAAGGCTGTAAAAATAGATCCCCACATAATACAGCAGCGCGGACAGCACCACTGTGCTGCCAAAGCTCATGCCCAGGCACACTCTGACGCCCTTTCGCACCCGGTCATTTTTGCCCGCACCGTAATTTTGTCCCACAAAGGTGGTAACCGCTATGCCAAAGGCATTGATAATCATCCAGTATACGCTGTCAATCTTGCTGTAGGCAGTCCATGCAGCCACTGTGTCCGTGCCCAGGGAGTTTACGCTGGCCTGGATAATCAGGTTTGAGACACTGTACATAATAGACTGCAGGCCTGCCGGAAAGCCGATGCGGATAATCCTCACAAACATCCTGCCGTCAAACCGGATTTTTTTCAGCTCCAGCTGGTACATATCCCGGGTTCTCATGAGCACCGCAACCACCAGCACCACACTCAAAGCCTGGGAAATGATGGTGGCAAGAGCCGCTCCCGCCACTCCCATGTGAAAGCCCACCACAAAGAGAAGATCCAGCACAATGTTTGTCATGCAGCTTGCAATAAGAAAATACAGAGGCCGCTTGGAGTCCCCCACGGCGCGCAGAATCCCCGCTCCCATATTGTAAATCAGATTGCCTGTAAGACCTGCAAAGTAGATGCTGATATAGGTTATGGAGGGCGCCATCACATCCGCAGGCGTATCCATGGCCCGAAGAACCGACGGCGCCGCCGCGATCCCCACAACCGTCATCACTACTCCCGCCGCCAGGCTGAAGGCAATGGCGGTGTGCACCGCATAGCTTACCATCTCTTCCCTTTTTGCGCCGTAATACTGGGAAATCACCACTGTGGCGCCGCTTGAAAGCCCTACAAAGAAGCCTACCAGCACCTGTATAATGGTGCCGGTGCCGCCGCCCACTGCGGAAAGGGCCTCCTTTCCCACAAACCGGCCCACAATCATGGCATCCGCCGCATTATAAAGCTGCTGAAAAAAGGTACCAAATAAAATAGGGAAAAAGAAGAGGAGCAACTGTTTCCAGATAACTCCTTCCGTGATCTTGTTTTCGCTTCTGCCGGTAAATTTATTTTCTTCTGTATTCATGAAACACAAACCCTTCCATGCTTTACTTTCATCTCTGTCAGCATTGTAGCATTTCCCATCTGCTTTTACAAGTACACTTTTACAAGTATGTTTTTTCCAGCCGAAGATAGCGCTGCCCGTCCAGCTCCACAGTCTCCATCTCCTGAAAGCCAAGACGGCTGCAGAGCCTTCTGGAAGCGTTGTTTTCCGGACAGACCATGGCGTTCACCTTCTGAAAGCCCAGCCGTTCCTTCCCATATCTCAACACAGCCTGACAGACCTCAAAGGCAATGCCCTTTCGCTGCCAGGGCACGCCAATCACAAAGCCAAGCTCCGGTTCCGCAAAGCCTGCCCGGTAAGAAAAGCCTGCCCGGCCAATCACATTTCCCGTTTCCCGCTCTGCCACAGTCCACACTCCAAAGTCATAAAAGGCATAGACCTTTTCTGCGTACTCTCTCACATACTGCTTTTCCTGCTCCACCTGGGGATACAGACCCTCCGTATACTTCGTGATGGCGGGATGACTGTAAATTTCATAGAAGGCGTCCACATCCTCCGGCGTTGTCTCTCGAATCAGGCATCTTTCCGTGGTCAGAATTTCCCAGGGAAGTTCCACAAGCCTCCGATAGACTCTCTCAAAATACTGTGCATCCAGCTCCTGGGGCTCTTCCATAGCATATTTAAGACCGGAAAAATCCTCGCCGCCGTTTTTTTCGTGAAAATAGGCCAGAACCGGAAGCCCCAGGGAGCAAAGCTTTCCTGCGGCCGCCCCGCTGTCTGTAATCCACAGCATTCCTGACACATCCTTATGTTCAGGGACTTCTGCCTTTTGGCTGGCCTGTCCCTCCTTTTGGGGCACAATACACTCTGTCGTAAGCTCTATCCCCGCTTCCTGCAGCTTCCCTTTCAGTGTGAAAAACTTATCTTCACAGGTCTTTTCCTGCAATAAGACCCATATTTTTTGTAAATAATTCATATGGACGGCTTTCTCCTCTTTACGTTCCCGCCAGTTTCGGTTACAATACCCTTTGGAATCGCATCATTTTATCTAATTGCTAAGTAATTGTGAAACTTGCTTCTTTGTATCAGAAACTGGGCGTAATAACCAAAATAAGGGGGACTAGCCACTGCTCCGGAACCCGTTTTTGGTTATTATGACCATGTTCGTGACTTTACCAGCGAGTTTCGCAATTACCTATATCTAATTACATGAGAAAGGAAACGATTATGGCAAAAAATCCCATTGTCACCATCACAATGAAGGGCGGAGATGTGATCAAGCTTGAGCTTTATCCTGAGATCGCCCCTGTCTCCGTAAACAATTTCTTAAGTCTGGTTCAGAAAAAGTTTTATGACGGCCTTATTTTCCACCGGGTCATCCGTGGCTTTATGATCCAGGGCGGCTGTCCTGAGGGCACCGGAATGGGCGGTCCCGGCTACTGCATCAAGGGTGAATTTGCGCAAAACGGCGTAGAAAACTCCTTAAAGCATACTGCCGGCGTTTTGTCCATGGCAAGAGCCATGGCTCCCGACTCCGCAGGCTCCCAGTTTTTCATCATGCATCAGGACGCTCCCTACTTAGACGGCAGCTATGCAGCCTTTGGCAGGGTGATTCAGGGAATGGACGTGGTGAACAAAATTGCGGAAACAAGCACAGATTACTCCGACAGACCTTTAGAGGAACAGGTTATGGAGACCGTTACAGCGGAAACCTTCGGCGAGACCTATCCCGAACCGGAAAAGCTGCCCCGATAGGCGTTCATATTTTGTTTACAATTCATTCAAGATTTTTTTAATTCCCCATCATGCTTTAGACATTTCTATCTCCTATACTATAACCATAAGATAAAGAAATCACAAACGCCTATCACAGTTAATTGTTTATCAAAATAACTTTTTCATAATAAATGCCAGGGAAAGCAGTTCCCTGGCATCCTCCCTTTTCAGGGGAAATTTATGCTTTTCCAACAGAACCAAACAGCTCCATCTTTTCCTTTACGGTAGCCTTGATGGCCTCTGCACCCGGCGCAAGAAGCTTTCTAGGATCATATCCCTTACCCTGTTTGTCCTTGCCCTCCTCAATATACTTGCGGGTTGCCTCTGCAAAGGAAAGCTGGCACTCTGTATTCACGTTGATTTTTGCAACGCCCAGGCTGATGGCCTTTTTGATCATATCCGCAGGAATTCCCGTTCCGCCGTGAAGCACCAGAGGAAGCTCTCCCGTAAGCTGCTGCACTGCATCCAGCGTCTCAAAGCTCAATCCCTTCCAGTTTGCCGGATATTTTCCATGAATGTTTCCGATGCCTGCCGCCAGAAAGTCCACGCCCAGATCGGCGATGGCCTTGCACTCCTTGGGGTCTGCGCACTCGCCCATGCCTACCACGCCATCCTCCTCGCCGCCGATGGAGCCTACCTCAGCCTCGATGGAAATTCCCTTGCCGTGAGCGGCCGCCACAAGCTCCTTGGTTTTCTCCACATTCTCCTCGATGGGATAGTGGGAGCCGTCGAACATAATGGACGAAAAGCCGGCCTCAATACATTTATAGCAGCCCTCAAAGCTGCCATGATCCAGATGAAGTGCCACAGGGACATCAATATCCAGGTCCTTAAGCATACCATTTACCATGCCTACCACCACATGATAGCCGCCCATGTACTTTCCCGCTCCCTCGGACACACCGAGAATCACAGGGGATCTGCATTCCTTCGCAGTCAGCAGAATGGACTTTGTCCACTCCAGGTTGTTGATGTTGAATTGGCCTACGGCGTAATGTCCCGCCTTTGCCTTCTTCAGCATTTCTGTTGCAGATACTAACATATTCATACCTCCATACTGATTCATAATGTGAAAATAGCTTGTCTTTCGTTTTCAATATAACACAAAACGAAGCAAAAGAAAAGAAATTCTAGCCTTCAAAGTCTTGATTTGCTCCCACAAAGGAATTCGGCAACCTTTATTTCCCGGCCCGCGCCTCGGGAAGGGCCGTCCGTATCAGAATTTCTCTTTGTCTGTTTTCAATCTCCACCAGGGTATGGCTGCCGCCGTACTCCCCATCCCTGGTCCAGGCTACCTTTTCCGGGGATTCAAAGGTAACCCTGTTTGTGCGAAAGCAGTACATGGCATCCGTATCGATATCGCGATTTAAAAGGGATACCATAATATTATTCAGCTCAATGGGATTTTTAGGCTTTTTAATCAAGGTCACCTCAAACACCCCGTCGTCCAGCTTGACATTTTTCCCCGTAATCCGTTTAAAGCCTCCCACGGAAACAGAATTCGTCACCATGCCGAACATAAATTCATCCTCAATCACCTGATCCTCCCAGCTCACCTTCATGGAATAGGAGCGCACTGCGGGCAGGCGTTTCATTCCCTCCAGCAGATAGGCCATATGCCCCAGCAGATTTTTCATATCCTGTCCCGTCTCATAGGATACATCCGTAAACAATCCAAAGGCTGCAATATACACGAACACATCCCGGTTAAAGGCTCCGATATCACAGGGGAAATTTCTTCCATCCACGATCACCTGGGCCGCCTTCACCATATTTTTGGGAAGGCCCAGACTTCCTCCGAAATCATTGGTGCTTCCTGCGGGAATATATCCAATCGGAGTGCGCAAGCCGCTTTTTATCATGCCGGTCACTACCTCATCCAAAGTGCCGTCTCCTCCGCTGCACACAATCAGGTCATATTGATCCTTCCTTCCCGCTGCCAGCTTTACGGCATCTCCCCGTTTCTGGGTGGGGCAGATCGTGATCTCATAGCCGGCCTTTGCAAACACATCCAGAATATCCGCAAGTTTGCTTCTGATCTGTGCCTTTCCAGCCTTTGGATTGTATACAAAGAAAATTTTTCCCATAAATACCTTCCCTTCCGCCGAAACAGACATTTATTTTTCTCTAGCTCAAAAGGCGGAACCAACAGATGGACTCTATTGTTCCCGCCTCTTTGTATATGCTTATGCCTTCCTGTCCATTTAAAGGACAGCTTTCCCTTTTGAAAGGAATCTTCAAGCCACGCCGCTTAAAAATTTCTCAATTCCGTCCACTGCAGTTTTCTCGTCCACGCCTTCTGCAGTTACCACCAGCTCTTCACCGTTTTGCAGCCCAAGAGCCATCATTCCCATAATGCTTTTGGCGTTAATCCGCTTCTCGTTGCACTCAATGTAAATGGTGCTGTCATATTTGCTGGCCTCCTGCACCAGCAGTGCCACGGGCCTTGCCTCCAGCCCGTTTTCCAATTTGATCTGGATGCTTTTTTTTGTCATAATTTTTCCTCCTCTTTTTACGTCCTGATTCAGATGGTTATTTTATCCTGATTCTTTCAGCAATCTCACTGAGCTTCCGCAGTCTGTGGTTCACGCCGGATTTTCCTACCGGCGGTTCCAGATATTCCCCCAGCTCCTTTAAGGGGGCATCCGGGTTTTCCAGGCGGACCTCTGCCATCTGTCTCAAATTATCCGGCAGATTTTGAAAACCATAATGATCCCTGATATATTCGATATCTTCAATCTGTCTGGCGGCAGCGTTTACCGTCTTGGTAATATTGGCCGCCTCACAATTTACTCTTCTGTTGATGGAATTGCGCATCTCTTTCAGTATACGCAGATTTTCCAGCTTCATCAGGGATACATGGGCTTCACAGACATTTAAAAGATCCACAATGCCTGAGCCCTCCTTCAAATAAACGACGTAATACTTCTTCCGAAGCACAATTTTTGCATCTATATCAAATCCCTGTATCACACTCTGCAGTCTCTTTGCCTTCTCCTGGGTTGTGCAGACAAATTCCATATGATATCCCTTTCTGGGATCGCTGATGGAACCAATGCTTAAGAAAGCTCCTCTTAAAAATGCTCTCTGACAGCAGGAATTCTTGATCAGCAGATGGCTTACAGGCTCCTCCAGGTTTCCCAGCTTGGATAAAAGCTCCTGCATCTGCTCCTTACTGACTCCAGCACCAGTATCTATATTATATGTTTTTTCCAATAATGTAAAGCCTTTTCTTCGGGCGGCTTCATTTTCCATCTGAAATCCAATGGTATAATTGCCCTCACTATCGCGCCCATATTGACCGCAGTAGTTCATCATGGCCGCAAGCTCTGCAATCTGACAGTGCCTCGCGGGACTGATGTGTCTTGCCAGCTCCTCTTTTACCTCGCCTGAAAATGACATGAATTTTAAACTCCCTGAGAGACAACATCACGGTGATACAGCTTCATTCCATAGCTTCCCTTGTCCTTCATGCGCTTGTACAATTCATTGGCAAGGGTAACGCTTCTATGCTTTCCTCCGGTACAGCCGATGGCAATCACCAGACGGTATTTTCCCTCCTTCACGTAATTAGGGATGAGAAAGGCTATCATATCAATGAGCTTTTTCATAAACTCTTCTGATTCCGGAAATCCCATGACATATTCCTGTACTTCCCTGTCGTTTCCCGTTTTGCTCTTTAAGCCCTCCACATAAAAGGGATTGGGCAGGAACCGCACGTCAAACACCAAATCTGCATCCGCTGGAATCCCATGCTTAAAGCCAAAGGACATGACCGTTATCATGAGACTATTATATTCCTTGTTCCTGATAAAAATACGATCTAATTCTTCCTTTAATTCTCTTGTGAGCAGATTAGAGGTGTCAATCACATAATCTGCATTTCTGCGGATGGTCTCAAGCACCTTTCTCTCCCGGCGCACGCCATCCTCCACTCTGCCGTCCTGGGACAGGGGATGCACACGCCTGGTCTCCTTGTATCTTTTGATCAACGCATTTTCATCTGCATCCATGAACAATATTTCAAATTTGTAGCCCTTTTCTTTCAGGCCTTCCAAAATCCTGGTGACATCCTCGAAGGACTGATCCGCACGCACATCCAGACCCAGCGCCACCTTGCTGCTCTCACTGTTTGGCATGGCAATCAGCTCCACAAATTTCTCAATCAGAGAAACCGGAAGATTGTCCACGCAGTAATACCCTGCGTCCTCCAACATTTTCAGCGCCGTACTCTTTCCTCCGCCGCTCATGCCTGTCACTACAACAAATCTCATAGTCCTTAAAATCTCCCCAAAAATACGATCTCAGGCTGCAGCTCCACATGAAACATATCCTTCACGCGCTCTCTTATCTCATCCACTACATCCTTCACGTCTGCTGCCGTTGCCCTTCCTGTGTTCACTACAAAGCCACAGTGTTTGTCTGACACTCTGGCACCTCCGATCTGAAAACCCCTCAGACCCGCTTTCATAATCAGCTCACCTGCAAAATACCCCTCCGGACGCTTGAAGGTGCTTCCCGCACTGGGATATTCCAAAGGCTGCTTTTCCCTTCTTCTGGCCGCAAGGTCCTCCATTTTCTCCTGAATAAGCTGTCTGTCTCCACCCTCCAGCTCAAAGGCCACCTCTGTTACCACAAAGGGATGGTTTTTTATGGTGCTGGTCCGGTAGCCAAATTCCATGGATTCGTTATCCAGAATCAGCACTTCCCCGTCGCGGCTTGTCACAGTGACCTCTGTGACCACCTGGCTCATTTCTCCCCCGTAGGCACCCGCGTTCATCACAACGCCGCCTCCCACAGTGCCCGGTATGCCGCAGGCAAACTCCAATCCCGTAAGCCCATGCGCAAGAGCCGCCTTTGCCACCTGGGAGAGCAGCGCTCCCGCCCCTGCAATCATACGGCTTCCTTCCACCCTGATCTGGCTCATTTTTCTGCCGATCTGCAGAATCACGCCCCTGTAGCCCTCATCGCTTACCAATATATTACTGCCGTTACCCAAAATAAAAAAGGGTTCCTCTATGGCAGTCAGATATTTCTGCACCTTTAAAAGCTGCTCCTTATTTTCCAGCTCGATGAAGCAATCCGCTTCCCCTCCGATGCGAAAGGTCGTGTGCTCCGACATCCGTTCCCTCAGCCGGATGTTCTCTGACGGTACAAAGCCTTTTAACGCCTCAAGTGCTGCTTCAC
>NZ_CEWDFQ010000129.1:0-7884 GCF_982438285.1 Acetatifactor sp.
CTGCAATCAGAGCACTCTCTGCCTGCGGGCTTGAGGTGGTAAGCATCCGCGACGTAACTCCGGTTCCCCACAATGGATGCCGTCCTCCTAAACGCCGTAGAGTATAATATTTGTAAAAAGTAACCCGTTGGAAGAAAGTGCCCGGTATACCCCCGCACTGTAAACAATATGCGAGGAGGAAGGAAAACAAGCGCCGACAGCGTCGGCATTTGTTTTCACCCGACGAGCAAACGAGAAAATCAATGAGCGCGAAGCGCGGCTGCTGCGCAGCAGCAGGATTTTCGAGTGTCATGTGGAAGGCCGCTGCGTCGCAAGACGGAAGGCCGCTGCGTCGCAGGACGGAAGGTCTTTGCGCCGTCATGCGCAAGCAGGACGAGTGCGAAAGCAGGACAAACGCGAAGCGCAACAAGATTTCAAGGTTAACAAAAAAGAAGGGAAATAAAAAATGGCAGTAAATCGTGTACCTGTATTAAAGAGATGCAGATCCCTGGGTCTGGAGCCCTCCTATCTGGGATATGACAAAAAATCTAACAGAAATCCGGTAAGATCCGGCAAGAAGGTAAGTGAATACGGACTTCAGCTGAGAGAAAAGCAGAAGGCGAAATTCATTTACGGTGTGCTGGAGAAGCCTTTCAGAAATTATTACGAGAAGGCGGATAAAATGAAGGGCATGACCGGTGAAAACCTTATGATCATGCTGGAAAGCAGACTGGACAATGTGGTTTTCAGAATGGGCTTTGCAAGAACCAGAAGAGAAGCAAGGCAGGTTGTAGGCCACAGACATGTGCTGGTGAACGGAAAGACAGTGAACATTCCTTCCTATCTGATAAAGGCCGGAGACGTGATTGAGATCAAGGAAAAGGCAAAATCCATGCAGAGATATAAGGATATTGTTGAAGTAACCGGCGGCAGACTGGTACCCGAATGGATGGATGTTGATATTGAGAATTTAAAGGGAACCATCAAGAACCTTCCCACCAGAGAAATGATTGATGTTCCTGTAGACGAGATGTATATCGTCGAGTTGTACTCCAAATAAGCCCTGTCAGCCTCTGAGGCTATATTTTACAGCGGCCGGATATCCGCTGTCATTTATAGCTTCGGAGTGCTTGTGTCTTTGGAAAAAATGTTCGTAAAGGAGGGTATTTGCAGTGTTTGATTTTGAAAGACCCAATATTGAGGTCGCCGAGATTTCAGAAGACAAGAAGTACGGTAAATTCGTAGTTGAACCCCTGGAGAGAGGATACGGAATTACTCTGGGCAATTCTCTGAGGAGGATTATGCTTTCTTCACTGCCCGGCGCTGCAGTCAGTCAGGTAAAAATCGAAGGCGTGTTGCATGAGTTCAGCTCCATCCCCGGCGTAAAGGAGGATGTAACTGAAATCATCATGAACATTAAGAGCCTGGCCATCAAGAATAACAGCGATACCAACGAGGCAAAGACCGCATATATTGAATTTGAGGGCGAAGGCATTGTACACGCTTCCGATATACAGGCTGATCAGGATATCGAAATTTTGAATCCCGATCTGGTGATCGCTACCTTAAGCGGCAAGGATACCAAGCTTTACATGGAGCTCACCATTACAAAGGGACGCGGCTATGTAAGCTCAGATAAAAACAAACAGGAAGATTTACCTATCGGTGTGATTGCCATTGATTCCATCTATACACCGGTGGAGAGAGTCAATGTTACTGTTGAGAATACCCGTGTAGGCCAGATTACGGACTTTGATAAGCTGACGCTGGATGTATATACCAATGGCACATTGGTTCCGGATGAGGCTGTCAGTCTGGCTGCAAAGGTACTCAGCGAGCATTTGAGCCTTTTTATTGATCTTTCTGAGAGCGCCCAGAAGGCGGAGGTTATGACCGAGAAGGAGGACGACGAAAAGGAAAAGGTGCTGGAGATGAGCATCGATGAGCTGGAGCTGTCCGTCCGCTCTTATAACTGCCTCAAGAGAGCAGGAATCAATACCGTGGAAGAGCTGACCAACAAAACCTCAGAGGATATGATGAAGGTCCGCAACCTGGGCCGCAAATCCCTGGAAGAGGTTTTGGCAAAGTTAAAGGAGCTGGGGCTGCAGCTGAATCCCAGCGACGAAAGCTAGATATAAGGAAGGATTATCCCCGGCTGGTAAGACCAAAGGGCGCGGCTGTGGTTATCTCTAAATGGCACTTGAAACCGGCGTCTGAAACAGATGCCAGACATTCGGTAAGTAAGTCCAAAGAGCGTGGCCGGATGTACCATAAATGAGAAAGGAATAATTTATTATGGCAAAGTACAGAAAACTTGGCAGAAATTCTGCACAGAGAAAGGCATTATTAAGAAATCAGGTAACCGCATTGATCTATCATGGAAAGATCGTTACCACGGAAGCGAAGGCAAAAGAGGTGAGAAAGATTGCAGAGGGCCTCATTGCCATGGCAGTGAAGGAGAAGGATAACTTCGAGATGGTAAAGGTTACCGCCAAGGTTCCTGTCAAGGACAAGGACGGCAAAAGAGTAAAGGAAGTCGTAGACGGCAAGAAGGTTACTAAGTTTGAGTCTGTTGAGAAGGAGATCAAAAAGGACCTGCCCTCCAGACTTCATGTGAGACGTCAGATGCTGCGGGTACTGAATCCCGTTGTATCCGTTCCCAAGGAAGCAGCAGGAAGAAAGAGAAATACCAAGGAAGTGGACCTGGTTGCAAAATTGTTTGATGAATATGCACCCAAGTATGCAGACCGCAAGGGCGGTTATACCAGAATCGTTAAGATTGGCCAGCGCAAGGGTGATGCAGCGCTTGAAGTTTTGCTTGAGCTTGTATAAAATGATCAAAAAAAGAACCGATGGGAACATCGGTTCTTTTGCCTATGTGCTCTTTCAGATCATGTATCAAGCGTTTTTTGAAAGTGCTGATAATCCTTGCTGCTGTTCCAGTTGCCGCCCCAGGTGAAACCGTGCTCCGTAAACAGCTTATAGCACAGATCGCTCTCATCAATCTTATAAGGAAAGTGGGCGGACCGATCTGCGTAATCCAAAGCGTCGGCGGGAGAAACCTTCTGACTGCCGTCCGATTCATAGGTGACATACGGGTTGTAAAATGGATTGATGTCAATGGCCAGTCCCAGGGCATGCTTGGAGAGGGAGGTGGTTCCCTCCACCACACGGTAATTGAAGCAGGAAGTATTGTTATCCTCCATGGAGGCTGTGTCATCGCCATCGTATTCGTCAATCAGCCGAACCTTTTCCAGCTGATATTCATTGCGGTAAAGCTGGTAAAAGATTTCCACCAGGTCCTGAGCGATGGCCTGGTTGCAGATCAATTCCCCTTCTGCAGGATTACCTTCAAAATCATAATGAAGAATGTGCAGATATCTCAGGTCATCATAGGTTATGGCCAGCTCCTGGCTGCCTTCGGCGCCCTCTGAAGCCGCCGGATAAGAAACACCTGTAATGTAACGTCTGAGATGATCGGAGAGTGGTTCGTAGTAAAAGGCATCCGTGTAGGTGACCCGCTGCGCAAGCACGGAGTCCCCGTTCAGGGAGGCGCCGGTCAGCTGGCTTGCAGCAGCAGCTTCTGCTTCCGTCTGCAGGTTTTCCGTCGTTTCATCCAAGCTGCTCTGTGCAGATGAATCTACTGATGCAAGGGAGTCGTTCTTAGAGGCTTCCTCTTTGGCGTCGAGAGAATCGTTTTGTGCAGTCTGCTCTTTTGTATCAATGCCCTGCTGTGCTGCGTATTCGCTGAGCGTCATGGAATTTCCCCCCAAAAGCATTGTAAGACTGCCGACCAGGAGGCAGATTGCCGTCAGGGTTACAAGCATTTTCACTACTTTATTTTTATCTATATTCATAAAAGCTTCCTTTCATGTGTATTTTGGGTACTTTCAATATACTGCTAGCATATCATGCCCTGACTTTTTTGTAAATCCGCAGCTTGGGGATAGAAAAATGTGTGCACAGGGGGAATGAATTGATTTATCCCGGACAATTTGATACAATATTCAGCGTATAACTGGAAAGGGCAAGGAGAAGAAAGATGGGAAAAGTGATTATATTGGATGAGACAACGAAAAATCCGCTTACCCTGATGGGAAAGCGGGCAGGAGTGTGCTGGGGAGGGGATATCCAAGATAACGCCAAAAACTATAAGAGAGGATTGGACTGCCTTGAGTCAGGGCACGGGCGTGTCCTTGAGTATGTGAACGTTGAGATGGTGCTGGAGGGATACTCCGCAAGAGTGATACGTGAATGGTATACGCACATTGGAGGCGGCCCTACAAGGCTGCAGGCGAGCACCAGATATATCGACTACAGCAATTTTGAAGCTATAGTGCCCAATTCTGTAAAACGGAATGAAGCGGCTTGCAAATGTTATGAGAGCTGTTTAAATGAAATAAAAAAGCATGCGGACATTTTATTGAATGAATATAACATACCGCGGGAGGACGTGGCTTTGCTTCTGCCCCTGGGAATGGAAACAAAGATCGTTGACAAAAGAAACCTGAGAAATCTGCTGGATATGGCACAGCAGCGGTTATGCAACAGAGCAAATTGGGAATATAGAAATTTAATGAACGATATTCTTGCTGAGCTGAGAAAGATTTCAGAGGAATGGGAATACATTGTAAACAATTATTTCGCACCGAAATGTAAAAAGCTGGGCTATTGCCCGGAGAAGAAATCCTGTGGACTGATGAAAAGAAAAGGCGAGTGAAATATGGGAATTATTGAGGCAAGAGATGTTGTATATGAATATGTCCGGCGGGACGAAGAGGGCAACGTTGAGGGCGTTACCAAGGCGGTGAACGATGTATCCCTTAACATTAAGCAGGGGGATTTTATAGCCATTCTGGGCCACAACGGTTCGGGTAAGTCCACTCTTGCCAAGCATATGAACGCCATTTTAAACCCCACGGAGGGAACCATATGGGTGGACGGCATGGACACCAATGAGGAAGAAAATGTGTGGAATATCCGCCAGACAGCGGGCATGGTATTCCAGAATCCGGACAATCAGATTATCGGACAGGTGGTAGAGGAGGATGTGGGATTCGGCCCCGAGAATATGGGGGTTCCCACAAAGGAAATCTGGGAGCGCGTGGAGGAAAGCCTTAAGGCAGTGGGCATGTATCAATTCAGAAAGCATTCCCCCAATAAGCTTTCCGGAGGGCAGAAACAGAGAGTTTCCATTGCCGGCGTTCTGGCAATGCACCCCAAATGTATTGTGCTGGACGAACCTACGGCAATGCTGGATCCAAGCGGCAGGAAGGAAGTGATCCGGGCCGTCCGGGGGTTAAATCAGGTGGAGGGAGTTACGGTGGTTCTCATCACCCATTACATGGAGGAAATTATTCACGCCGACAGGGTGTTTGTAATGGACCAGGGCAAAATAGCCATGGAGGGAACGCCCCGGGAAATTTTTTCCCAGGTGGAAAAGCTAAAAAGCCTTCGGCTGGATGTGCCCCAGGTGACGCTGCTTGCCTATGAGCTGAAAAAACAGGGAATTCCCCTGCCGGATGGAATCCTGACTACGGATGAGCTGATAAGGGCTCTTGGATTGGAGTAGAAATGTCGATTGTTTTAGAGCATGTCAATTACATTTATGGAGAGGACACTCCCCTTGCCCTAAGGGCGCTGAATGATATCTGTCTGACCATTCCCGACGGGCAGTTTGTAGGCGTGATCGGACATACGGGGTCGGGAAAGTCTACTTTGATGCAGCATTTGAACGGTCTGATAAAAGCCACAGAGGGGCACATTTATTTTAACGGTGAGGATATCTATGAAAAGGATTATGATATGAAAAAGCTGCGCAGCAAGGTGGGGCTGGTATTTCAGTATCCAGAGCATCAGCTTTTTGAGATAGACGTGTTTACGGATGTGTGTTTCGGACCTAAAAATCTGGGACTGGATAAAGAGGAAGTAAAAAGGCGCGCCACGGATGCGCTTAAGAAGGTGGGGCTGGGAGAGGAATTTTTTTATCAATCTCCCTTTGAGCTCTCCGGAGGACAAAAAAGACGGGCCGCCATTGCAGGAGTCCTTGCCATGCAGCCCCAGGTGCTGATTCTGGACGAGCCCACTGCGGGCTTAGACCCCAGAGGAAGGGATGATATCCTAAAGCAGATCAAGCAGCTTCAGACCCAGACAGGAATGACCATACTTTTGGTGTCCCACAGTATGGAGGATGTTGCGGAATATGTGGACCGTATTATTGTAATGAATAAGGGGAGCGTAATGTTCGACGATGTGCCCAAAAAGGTTTTCCAGCATTACAAAGAGCTGGAGGAGGTAGGCCTTGCGGCTCCCCAGGTGACTTATATTATGCACGCCCTGAAGGAAAAAGGGCTTGACGTGGATGTGAACGCTACCACCATCCATGAGGCCGCGGAGGAAATTCTCCGGGCCCTGAAAGGATGAAGCAGATGAGCGAGGAAACATATGCTTAGAGATATTACATTGGGACAATATTATCAGACAGATTCCATCCTGCATAAAATGGACCCCAGGGTGAAGCTGGGAGGAACACTGTTATATATTATTTCCCTGTTTTTCTTTCAAAACTTTTTGGGATATGCAGTGGCAGCTCTTTTCCTTGCCATTGTAATCCGATTGTCCAGGGTGCCTTTTCGGTTTATGGTCAAAGGGATGAAGGCTATTGTGTTTTTACTTTTGATCACGGTGGTTTTTAATTTGTTTTTAACCCCGGGAACTCCTTTGATTACCTTCTGGAGGCTGACGATTACAGAAGAAGGACTGCGTCTTGCCGTCTCTATGGCAATCAGGCTGACGCTGCTGATTATTGGTTCTTCTGTGATGACTCTGACTACCACGCCTAACAATCTCACGGACGGGCTGGAAAAAATGATGCGCCCCCTTAAGGCTATTAAGGTGCCGGTGCACGAGGTGGCCATGATGATGTCCATTGCGCTGCGCTTTATCCCCATCTTACTGGAGGAAACAGACAAAATTATGAAGGCGCAGATTGCCAGGGGCGCAGATTTTGAGAGCGGCAATCTTATCAGGCGGGCCAAGGCTATGGTTCCTTTATTGGTACCCCTTTTTATCTCTGCATTCCGCAGAGCCAATGATCTGGCCATGGCTATGGAAGCGAGATGCTATAGAGGCGGAGAAGGCCGTACCAAGATGAAGCCTTTAATTTATCAAAGGCGGGATTTTATTGCCTACGGGTGCATTGCTGTATATCTGGCGGTAAGCATTGTATTGGGAAGGCTTCCTCTCTAAACAGGCGGTAAGCCTTCAGACTTACGAAAAACGAAGCCGGAAAATCAGAGAAGAGGGCAAGATATGGAAACAAGACAGATACGCCTGAAGGTGGCTTACGACGGCACCGGCTACCATGGCTGGCAGCTTCAGAAAAATGCAGTGACCATAGAGAGCGAGTTAAACAGATGTCTCAGTGAGCTCTTTGGGGAAGAGATTCAGGTGACGGGCGCAAGCAGAACAGACGCAGGCGTACATGCCCTGGAGAATATTGCTGTGTTTGACACGACAAGTCTCATGCCTGCCGGGAAAATATCCTATGCGCTGAATCAAAGACTGCCCGAGGACATCCGCATCCAGAAATCGGAGGAAACGGCGCCCGACTGGCATCCCAGACGCTGTAAAAGCAGGAAAACCTATGAATACCGTATTTACAGGGCACAGTTTCCCATGCCGGTGAAACGTCTGTATGCTCTTTTTACCTATTATAAGCTGGACGTAAACCATATGAAGGAGGCTGCAGCTTATCTGGAAGGGGAGCATGATTTCAAAAGCTTCTGCCAGACGAAGGCACAAGTGGAATCCACTGTGCGGACGCTTTATTCTGTGCAGGTGGAGGAACAGGGACAGGACCTGGTGATTCGGGTGTGCGGGAACGGCTTTCTCTATAACATGGTG
>NZ_CEWDFQ010000130.1:0-7877 GCF_982438285.1 Acetatifactor sp.
GTGGAGAAATGAGGCCCCTATGAACCGTACTTTGGAATACCATATCCATCCCCTGGAAAATCCCCTTTCCATAAAGGGCTTTCTCAAGGGAAAAGGCTATTCCTCACAAAATCTGATCCAGCTGAAGAAAAATCCAGACAGCGTACTCTTAAACGGAATACCAGCCCACATGAACCAGCCTCTGCGGGACAAAGATGTGCTGACCATCTGCATCAGGGAGGAAGTCTCTTCCGAAAAAATCCTTCCGGTGAAGCTTCCCCTTCACATCGTTTATGAGGATGAAGATTTGCTCATTGTTAACAAGCCTGCGGGCATGCCCACCCATCCTTCCTTGCACAATTACCAAAATTCCCTGGCAAATGCCCTGGCCTGGTACTTTGCAGACCAGAACAAACCCTTTATTTTCCGCTGCGTCAGCCGCCTGGATCGGGATACCTCCGGGCTTACCATCATAGCAAAGCACATGATCAGCGCCGGAATCCTCAACTCCTATGTAGCAGCCAAATCCCTTTCCATCAAAGACGCCCGGGCAAACAGCAGCCAAGCCAAAAAACCCAGGGCTGCGGCGCCTCTTCCTGTAGTTTACAGAGAGTATTTGGCCATCGTCCGGGGAAGCATCTATCCCAGAGAAGGAACCATTTCCGCTCCCATAGGGCGCAAGGAAGGCTCGCTGCTGGAGCGGAAAATAGATTTTGACCAGGGAGAGCCCGCCCTGACCCACTATCGCCTGGAACAGGAAAAAAACGGGCACAGCCTGATTTCCCTCCACCTGGGAACAGGCCGTACCCATCAGATACGCGTTCATATGAAATATCTGGGCTTTCCCTTGATCGGCGATTATCTGTACAATCCTGACATGGAATATATCTCCCGTCAGGCCCTTCACTCCTATCGCCTCCGCTTTCCGCATCCCATAACGGGAGCGCCTATGGAATTTACAGCTCCACTTCCACAGGATATGCTTAAGGTTTTAGAGCCAAAGCCCTTTTAGTCTGCTAGAGAAACGCCTACAGACACTCCTTTAGAATATTCATGACATCCTGGGGCTTCAAGGGAACATAAGCCTTTTCCAGGCCGCCGAATTTCACGGCATCCTCAGCCATCACCTGGAATTTGGAGTCATCAATGCCAAGCTCAGAAAGCGTCATGGGAATCCCACACTCCCTGAAAAAGTTTTCCGTGGCGTCAATGGCCCTGTTGGCGCACCGATAAGGCTCCTCGTCCGTAATCCCCCACACGTTTTGGGCATATTCGCAGAATTTTTTCACGGTATCGTCATTTAAAATGTACCGCATCCATCTTGGAGTCACAATGGCAAGTCCCACCCCGTGGGTAATATCGTAAAAGGCGCTGAGCTCATGCTCGATGGGGTGACAGGTCCACGCTCCCCCCTTGCCACAGGCAATCAGTCCATTTAACGCAAGCGTACTGGCCCACATCAAATTTGCACGGGCCTCATAATCCCTGGGATTTTGGAGTGCCGCCGGACAATATTGAATGCAGGTTTTCAAAAGCCCTTCCGCAAACCTGTCCGAGATAAAGGCTCCTGTATCCTTCTGAAAATACTGCTCAAAAACATGGGACATGATATCCGCCGTTCCCGCCGCCGTCTGCTGCGCCGGGAGAGAATACAGATACTCCGGGTCACAGATGGACGCTTTGGGAATAAAGTCATGGGAGGCCGTTCCCAGCTTTTCATGGGTATCCATATTGGAGATTACCGCATTTTTATTCATCTCCGAGCCGGTTGCCGCCAGGGTAAGCACAGCTACAATCGGCAGAACCCTTCCAATCCTGCCCGGATCCGTCACCAGCTCCCACGCGTCTCCGTCATAATATGCCGCCGCTGCAATGGCCTTAGCTGCATCGATGGTGCTGCCGCCGCCCACTGCCAAAACCACCTCAATTTTTTCCTTTTTGCAGATAGCCGCTCCATTTCTCACTGAAGTAATCTTGGGATTCGGCTCCACCCCTGAAAGCTCAAATATCTCAAAATCCTTTAAAAGCTCCTTTACCCTCTCATAGAGGCCGTTTCTTTTGATACTGCCGCCCCCGTAAACCATTAACACCCTTTTCCCATAGGGCGCCGTAATTTCAGGGAGGCATGCTATCTGGCCTTTTCCAAAACGAATATCCGTATACGCATGATAACGAAAATTGTTCATTTTTACCTCCATTTCCCGCCTGTACCCATAGCTTTGCAATTTGGGAACACGCCCTACACAAGCCGCAGCTTCTTTAGGGCCTTCTCACCAATGAGACACTGTCCGTGCTCCTGCAGGTGCACAACCCGATCCATCTCCGCCGCATAAAGGCCTCCAAACTCCAAGGCCTGAATACACGCCCTGCTGTAGCGCTCATAAGAAGCCGCACCCTTATGTAAATATAGGTAGTAAGCGTCCTCCATTTCATAAAGAGTACTGTCCAAACGCAGATTTCCAGGCAGCGCTGCTGCATACTCCAGCACATCCCGAAGGCTTTCAAAACGAAACAGGGCAAAATCCGGACGATTTGCCGGCTGTTTTCTTCCCTTCTTCTTTTGCTCCGGCTTTTCTGGCAACACCTTTTCCTCATTTGCCGCCTGTCGGACATCTCCCGCCTTTTCCCGGGTCTTTTGCAGAATTTCCTTCATTTCCTTCAGGCACTCTATGATCTGCTCGCCATCCTTTAAGTCCAGAGGCTCCCTCTCTGAAAAGGTTAAAAGAAGCCCCTGGTCAGGCAGCATCATAATCTGCAGATCAAAAGCAAATTTGGGCGGCTTATAGCCCACCTCTTCCTCTGCCTGCTCAATAATATCCTGCACTACCACTCTTGCCTTTTCGCTGCGCAGTACAAAATCCTTATAGTCAATGTCATATTCCTCCAGCTCTTCATTGGACAGGAAGCACTTTACTGTTTTGTCATCCACTCGCTCTATTTTCATTCAAATCATCTCCATAAATCGATTTCCAGGTGACGTTACACCTCTACTATATCACGAAAGGATTCTTTTTTCCAGTCCCACCTAAAACAAGAGGGCTTGCGGTTACAGTTGTGGGCTTACGCCATATCATCACTTACGCCATATTGTCACGCATCCTGACGCATCAAATCCCTGCGCTCTCTCAGCAATACAATGGCAGAAAGAATGGCCGCAAGCAAAGCGGTTCCTCCAAAGTTCACCCAAAGGCCTGTTAAGCCCAGGGGCCACAGCACCACGATCAGAAGCACCGGGAAAACCAGGGCTGTGCATACCGAGATCAGGGAAGCTGGTATGGGCTTTTCCACCGCCAGCATATAGCTCTGTGTTGCAAAGGAAAACCATCTTGTCAGATAGGTAAAGGCAAACAGTCTAAGGGCCGTCACCGCAATGTCCATAAGCACTCCGCTTTTATCCGTGGTAAACAAGCCTGCAATGGGAGCCGGAAACAGAAAAATAACCGCCATGGACAAAAGGGATACCACAGCGCTGGCGGTATAACAGCACTTCTCTATGGCCCTGACACGGGAGTATTTTCCCGCTCCCAGGTTATAGCCCACCGCAGGCTGCAGGGAATCGCACATACCATAGAGCAGCGGCTGGATAAATCCTTCCGCATACATCAAAATACCGTAGACAGACACGGCAGTTTCACCGCCCAGGCGCACCAAAACCGTATTCATTAGTATAGAAGTAATCCTGCCCGCGATGTTGTTTAAAAAGTTGGGAGCACCGCAGGCAATGATCTGCCGTACCATCCGGACAGAAAACCGGGGCCTGCAGAAACGAAGCTGCATTTTCCCCATAAAAAACGGTGCAAGGGCGATCAGCACACTGACAAACATGCCCAGGCAGGTGCCCAGCGCCGCAGCCCATATGCCCCACCGGAACACATACAGGAACACAAACTCCGCTCCCGCACTCAGCACGGACATAAAAATATTCAAAGCCATGCTGCCGTTGATTTTTCCGCAGATGCGCAGATAATTGTCCGTGGCAAACACCAGGGTGGTCACCGGGGAGCAGATGGCATACACCCGCAGATACTGCACGGCAAGAGACGCAAAATCACCCTCCGCCCCCATCAGGCGAATAAGCCCGGGCGCTGCAGCATAAAGGACTGCGCCCACCACTGCTCCTATCCCCACAATCAAAATGCAGGCGCAGGTGAAAATATTATTGGCATCCTCATATTTCTTTTTTCCCAGGCTTATGGAGATGGGAACAGAGGAACCTACGCCGATTAGATCGGCCAAGGCAAAATTGATAATCACAAAGGGCATCGCCAGATTCAGCGCCGCAAAGGCGGTGTCACCCAAAAAACGGCCCACAAAAATACCGTCCACAAGCTGATAAAGGGCCGAGGCCAGCATACCCACTGCCCCGGGCAGCGATGCCAGAAAAAAAAGCTTTACGGGCGGAGTCTTTGAAAATAAGGTCTGTGAATTCATATTTCCTTCCTCTTCTCTTTTCCATTCAGGATTCTCTTTTGTAATGCATCGCACAAATTTTCTGCAAAGCAGTCGAAGGCATCCACAAATTCCGGAGAAAAAGTTCGAAGCGTCTTTTCCAGCGCCTGTTTCTCTGCAAGCTTCATCTCTCCCATAATGCTGTCGGAATAATTTCTCCCTTTTTGCGTCAGAAGAATGGTTTTTTCCCTGGTGGGACCTGCCTGCGAAAGTGTAATGTAATTCTCTGAAAGCAGCTCCTTTACCACCGTGTTAATGGTAGTCTTTGGCATCAGCCAGTCCTTGGAAATCTGCTTTTGGGTGTGAGGCCTGCCGTCATCCAATGCACTTAGAAGAGCCAGCGTATTCTCCTTGATTCCCAGGCTTTTTGCGCAAAAATAATAGGCTCCATCAATTTTGTTGATAGCGTTCACAAGATGCTGTATCGCTTCCGAATAATCCTCATCCTTTTTCACATTGCTTCCTCCAAAAATTTCTGCAAACCACAAAATACGAATCCGTACCATGTATAATAGTACGGATTCGTATTATTGTCAAGAGTATAAAAGAATATATTTTCCTTGGTTTTTTGTGTTTTCTCTTTCCTCACAGCCCCAGCCGCTCATACTGCTCTCTTGGCGCTTCGTTCTCCTGCATCATACCCACCATAGCCTTTTTCAGCCTTTCAGCCACATCCTCGTTCTCTATGGGATGAAGCTCCTGGGGATCCTGCTGTAAATCATACAGACGGCTGCCATAGCTGTATGCGCTGAAATTGGTTTTCCCGGGGATCTGCATCACCTTGGCTCCCCTCATGTGTGGGAATCCATCCAAAAGCCTGGCCTGGCCAAGCTCCTCCAAGGTAAAAGGGTCTCTCAGGTGGCATGGCATATCCGTGTACTCAAAAAGCGGCTTATTGGCTTCGGAAACCGGCGCTCTCATATACACATAGCTTCCGTCCGTGATATTGACATGACCTCCGAAAATTCCAAAAAGAGCTGTTTCCCGAATAGGAATATCCTGCCTGATAGCAGGCGTCAGGCTCCTGCCGTCCATGAATCCCGGCCCCTCAATTCCAAAAAACTCCGCCAGCGTGGGAACAATGTCTACCGTCTGAGCCAGCGCTTTTCTCCGCTCGTCCTTTGCATACGGATATCGGGGATCATAGACAAAGAAGGGCAGGTGCACCAGCTCCTGATACATGGGCTGAATATTTTTCCCCATCCACTCCTTTTCGCCCAGCATAAAGCCATGGTCGGTGCACACAATGAGCATGGTATCCTCCCACAGATTAAGGGCATCCATCTGGTCAAGCAATCTGCCCAGGCTGTAGTCGCACATGCTCAAAAGGGCGGCATACTCATACCGCACATGGCGGGTGGCTTCCTCACCATATTCATTTTTCCCATAATCAGGCCAGTCAAGATTCTTTCCCTCATAGTGGTGAGGATATAGCTTTTTATAACTATCCTGTGTGAAAAAGGGCTCATGGGGATCAAAAATTTCAATCTGCAGAAACCAATTATCATATTGGGCATTTCGCCGTATAAAATCCAGCCCGCTGTCCATGGTCTGGGTCTGGGGCATCTGCTCCTCCGTCTTCAAAAAGGAACGGTTGACCCAGTCATGCCTCCAATTTTCTCCGTGGCTGCGATGGCACAGCGTCTTTGGATACTCCGGCCAGGGAACCTGCCCCTTCCAGGCATCGCCCTGCTGGCCCCGGTGCATCTCATAGCTGTCAAATTTGCTCAGATAGCAGCTTCCCCCGTCCTCCCAGTAATGGAAATGGTCGGTGGTGATATGCGTGTAAATCCCGGCCTCCTTCAGCCTGCGGATTACAGAATCATCATAGGGCTGAAGGGGGGACCATGAGGTGTGCAGAAAATTGTAGCGTCCTGTGTGCAGCTCCCGTCTGGCAGGCATGCAGGGAAGGCTTCCCGCATAGAAATTGTCGAAGGTCAGCGTTCTCTGTGCCAGGCGGCGAAAAGAAGGCGCAACTGTCCAGCCACATCCGTAATTCGGAAGAAAATGCCGGTTTAAAGAATCAAACATCAGCAGGATTGCTTTCATAGAAACCTCCCATATATTTTATCACCAATAAGGCTCCCAATCCTTTATCAGTCTGGTGAGTCCCTCCAGATAAAAATAGTCTCCCCAGGTATTGCATTCATCCACTCCTCTATCCGTACAAGGATTATGTGCTGTGCCCCTTGCATAGGTGCCATGCAGCAAAAGTCCATTGGATTCCTCTCTGGAACGCACTGCACACCGTTCCCAGAGCGCCGCCAGAAGCTGTCTGGCCGTCCTTGTGTAATAGGCCGCCTCGGGCTGCTCCAGGTATTTGGCCATCTCCAGCATGCCGCAGGCTGCAATAGCCGCTGCAGAAGAGTCTCTGGGCTCGCTGCTGCCGTCGTCAAAGTCAAAATCCCAGTAGGGGATCAGATCAGAGGGCAGATGCGCCAGAAAATAGTCTGTCACCTTTCGGAAAATTTCAATATATTCCTGGCTTCGCAGCTGTCTGTAGCTCAAGGCAGACCCATATATGCCCCAGGCCTGTCCTCTTGCCCAGGCGGAGCCATCCCGGTTTCCCTGATGTGTCACTCCCCTCAGAGGCTTTCCCGTATCCGGGTCAAAAAAGTATGTGTGATAGGTGGAGTGATCGGGACGAATGATACAGCGCATGGCCGTTTGAATATGAGCCTTGGCCTTTTCCCCATAGACGGGATCTTTTGTCACTCTGGAGGCCCAGAAAAGCAGCGGCATATTCAGCAGACAGTCGATAATCAGTCTGTAATTGTCCCTGGCCCCCAGCTCTCCCCATGCCTGAAAAAACTGTCCCTTCTCCTGGAAACGGGTAAGCAGCTGGTCAGCCGCCGCAACAGCCGCTTCTTTTGCCGTCTTATCGCCTGTCAGCTTCCAGGCAGCCACACAGGAGGGGGAATAAAGAAACCCCATATCGTGATGATCCACGTCGATCCTTTGCTGGATTCTGTCTGAAAAGCTTTCTACCTGTATCCCTCCCGCGATTCTTAAAAGCCTGGCGTCCTCCGGCGCCTTCTGTCGCAGCGCCTCATAAGCAAGCCAAATCTCTCCGGTCCAAAAGCCGGTAGTCCACTCCACGTTTTCCCCGGGGAGATAAAAATTATGCTGACTGTTGGAGGCCGGAAATTTCCGAATAAACTCCGGCAGATTTTCCCGCACCAAAAGCACAGCCCTTTCATACGCTTCCTGTAACTGGCCATCCGTTATTTCCGGATATCCAGCCAGACTTTCCCTTGTCTGCATGACGTCTCCTTTCCACAGGTTCCTTCCTGTGCCAATGTCAATACTGTAAGCAGATTCCTTCCGGACATTCCTCTGAAAATACAATGGTCTTTCCGTAGGAGGCATAGCCTCCTGCGGTTAAATAGTCCACCTCGCTGATCAGCTCCTGATGGCAGAAAATCACTACATACTCCTTTTTATCCTTG
>NZ_CEWDFQ010000131.1:0-7867 GCF_982438285.1 Acetatifactor sp.
GAAATAGGATGAGGATCTCCAATTCCAAGATTATAGAATTCGTATACGTCGGCCATATACTTATCAAATTTATCCACCTTGTTTACCACAAGCACCACAGGCTTATGTGAACGGCGCAGCATATCCGCCACCTTGGCGTCCGCATCCACAAGCCCCTGCTTAACATCCACAAGAAAGATGATCACATCTGCCGTATCGATGGCAATCTGGGCCTGCTCGCGCATCTGGGAGAGAATCACATCCTTGCTCTCCGGCTCGATTCCGCCTGTGTCAATCAGGGTAAACGTCTTATCCAGCCAGGAAATATCCGCATAAATCCGGTCTCTGGTGATGCCGGGCGTATCCTTCACAATCGATATATTGCTGCCTGCCAGAGCGTTAAACAGCGTAGACTTTCCCACATTGGGCCTTCCTACCACTGCAACTATGGGCTTGCGCCTTTTCTTCGCCATTTCTTTTCTCCTCTTTTAACCGTCAATCATGATTGCATCCAAAAAATCATATCCGCTTGATTTTACAATATTAACGGGAACTTGTAAAGCCTTTTCCAAATCTGAGACATGCAGATCGTCCAGAAATACATCTTCGCCGCTTCGCAGCACATTCTGGGGAAGCAAAAGCCGCTCCCCCAGCTTACGCCCCACAAGCTGATCCCTGATATCCTGTCCCGTGAGCAGCCCGGACACGGTGATCCGTTCTCCGAAAAAATGATTTGTGATGGGATAAAGATGAATTTTATAATTGGGAAAAGCCTCCATTACCTCCTTTACCATCCGGTCAATGTAAGGATAGGCCAAAAGCCCTGTGGCCATGGATAATTCTAAGGCAGGCCCGCCAGAACGCTTTTTAGACCGTTCCCCGCTCTTCCTGCGCTGATCGAGAGCCTCTCTAAATTCATTCAAAAGCAGGCGCACCATGCCTACTCCATTTTCCAGCTGCAGATAGCCGTCATATCGTTCTTCCTCCGGCAGCTCCTCCCCCGCCAGTATATACCACTCGTCGCTTGCATGGATAAAATGAATCCCAAACTTCTCATAGCAAAGCTTCTGATAATGATGAATCATTTCAAGAACCTTACAGGCATCCTCTTTTTCAAAGGGCTCCAACGGGTAAAGCCCCTCCCGGTATTTTGATAATCCCACCGGCACAACGGAGACACTCTCCAAATTAGGAATATACTCCATAAGCCTCCTTATGCTGTAGTCCAGCTCCTGCCCGTCATTGATGCCTTTACACAGCACAATCTGCCCATTCATACGGATTCCGGCCTGATTTAAAACATCCACCTTCTTCAGAGCCTCCCCCGCAAACCGGTTATTCAGCATACTGCACCGAAGCTTAGGATTCATGGTATGAAAGGATATATTGATGGGAGACAGGTGGTATCTGCAGATTCTGTCAATATCATGATCGGACATATTTGTGAGCGTCACATAATTCCCCTGCAGAAAAGAAAGGCGGGAATCATCATCCTTGAAATACAACGTCTCCCGCATCCCTTTGGGCATCTGGTCAATAAAACAGAAAATACATTTGTTGCGGCAGTGGCGGTATTCATCCATAAGCCCATTTTCAAATATAATTCCCAGATCCTCCTCAAAATCCTTATATATCTCTAAAATCAGCTGCTCTCCGTCCCGCTTTTCCAGCAAAACTTCAAGATAGTCGTTCTGGGTCATAAATTGATAATCAAAAATGTCCTCTATTTCCGTATCGTCAATGGCAAGAATTCTATCCCCAGGCTCTATTTCCAGCTCCTGGGCTATGCTTCCCGGCGCCACCGATTTTACCAAATGTCCCTTTTTTTGCATGCCGCTCCTTTCCAAGAAACCTTTTCTTTAAAACCCTTTCAGAGAAAAAGACGGTTCTTTGAGAACCGTCCCCTCACTGCGCTTCTTGCATTTTTCTTCTCGCATCAATATACTGTGACAGTATCCTCACGCTCTCTTCGATTCCCAGTCTGCTGCTGTTAATGGAAAGATCATAATTTCTGGAATCTCCCCACTTTATCCTGCAGTGACTGTTGTGATACTTCTTGCGCTTTCTGTCCTTCTCCAGAATCAGCTCCTCCGCATCCTTTCTCGACTTTTGATACAGCCTCATAATCCGTTCAATCTTGGTCTCCATGTCACCCAGCACAAAAATGGATATCAAGCCTGGATTTCCCTTAAGGATCGTCTCAGAACAGCGCCCCACTATCACAAAAGATTCCCCTGAATCTGCTTTTTTCCGCAGATAATCAAACTGCAGCTGTGCCACATTCTGCTCCGGAGAATTATTCATTCCCCTCACAGTCCGGGACAAAAGTTTTTTTCGTCCTGCTTCGTCAAACTCCTTCAGGACATCCCCGTCAAGGTTATTATGTCCTGCAAGCTCATCCAGCAGATTGTGGTCATACAGCGGCAGCTCATACTGATCAGCAAGCTTCTGGGCAATTTCATGCCCACCGCTTCCGAATTCACGTCCAATGGAAATAATCAGCTGTCCCTTCATCCTGTTCCCTCCTTCTTGATTCTGCCTGCATCTCCAATTGATAAATACCGTAAATTTATAAATATCTCCAGTAAATCATCAGCATGGAAATAGCTACTACCATAATGGTAGCCGGCGCCATCACCTTACAATATTTGCCCCATTTGATGATATGCCCGCTTTTAGCTGCCGTGGCAATTCCCACTACATTGGCGGAAGCTCCAATAGGCGTGGCACTTCCCCCTACATCGGTTCCCATGGCAAGAGCCCACGCCAGAACGGACAGATCCACTCCCTGGGCTGCCGCAAGACTGTTGATAATGGGAATCATGGTGGCGGCAAATGGAATATTGTCGATGAAAGCGCTGGCGACAGCCGAAAGCCACAGGATAATAGCCACAATCAGCATAACATTCCCATTGCTGATATTTCCGATAAAAGCAGCCATAAGCTGCAGAATGCCCGTCTGCTCCAATCCTCCTACCACAACAAACAATCCGATGAAGAACAAAAGCGTCTTATAGTCAACCCGCTTCAGCAGTGTGGGAGCCTGCTTTCCGGAGGAGATCAGCGTCACTGCGCCGATGAATACTCCGATACAGGAAACTGTAAGCCCTGTCTGGGCATGGGTGACCAGCAGTACAACCGCACACAGAAAAATAATGCAGCTCATAACAAAACCCTTTTTGCTGGTAATCGCCTCCTCCGGCTTCATCAGGGAAATCCCTGCCTCCCCGCCGGCTGCGGCCTGCGCTTTAAGCTGTTTGTGAAATACCAGATAAAAATAAAGAATTACTGCAATCAGGGACACACCCGCAATCAATCCAGTATTGGTGATAAAGTCTGAAAAGGAATATCCCAGAGAGGTTCCTATGATAATATTGGGCGGGTCTCCGCACATAGTTGCAGAACCGCCCAGATTCGCGCAGAAAATTTCTGACAGGATCATGGGAACCGGGTTAAATTTCAGCATCTGGGACAGCTCTACGGTCACTGCCGCCAAAAAAAGAATCACGGTGATACTGTCAATAAACATAGCCAGAAATCCTGACAGGATCATAAAAGTGAGAAATATGGGAATCACCTGATATTTTACCGCCTTTGCAATCCGCATGCAGAGCCAGCGGAAAAATCCCACATGGGCCATTCCCTCCACCATAATCATCATTCCCGCCACAAAAACAATAGTTTCCCAGTTGATGCCGCTTGACGCCTCCCCCGACTGTCCGGCCGTATACCAAAACTGGGGTGTAAAGATGCTTCCCACATTCAGGGTTTCCACAATGGCAGACATACTGTGCATCCCAAATCCGAACACCAGAACCAGTGTCAGCAAAGCACAGCCCAATGTGATAACATGCCTTTCCCAAATCTCTGTGATAATAAGAATGAACATGGCAAGAAAAATAAGAATCGCCAAAACCTGTGCAGCCATTTCCTATGCCTCCTCCTGCTCTTTTTTAGGTATTTTTCATAACGATGGTTTCCACCGAATCCGCAACATGCTCGCATGCATCTGCACAGCTCTCCATACAATGGTAGATTTCCCGCCATGCAACAATCTCAAGCACATCCGTGTTCAAGTCCCGGACCCGCAATGCCGACTCCAGATATATGGCGTCGCACTCCTCTTCCGCATGATTCAGCTCCACAATCATGGAATGAAGTTTCTCCGGCTTTTTAAAGTTTTCCAGCTCGGAAAGCATATCCTTCATCAAACGGCAGCATCCCGCTATCTTCTTTGCAAATAGAATCCCGTCCCGGGTAGCGGACTGTATCTGATTCACGTAAAATCTCTGCAAAATCTCTTCTATTACATCGCAGACCTCGTCGATATTCTGACTCAGCTCCGCCAGATCCTCCCGGTCAATGGGGGTCACAAACGCCTTTGCCAGCGCCGCGCTCATTTCGTGCTTTTTCTGATCCGCAGCGTGTTCAATCTCGTGCATCTTCCCCAGCATATCTTTTATCCGGTCCGGCCGGTAGGTGGTAAGGCATTCTACAAGGTAATCCGCCGCCTTACAGCAGTAGTCCGCTGCCTCCTTAAAATTTTCATAGTAAAAGCGATCTGCTTTGCTTGCCATATCTGTGTTTCCTTTCTTTTTCAGTATGTATCCGCCGATTCTGATTTTCTCAGAACACCGCCATAAAAATTTTGGCCATAATAAATCCAATCAGGCCGCATCCCGGAAAAGTGAGCACCCAGGTGAGCACCATTTCCTTTACCACAGAAAAATTGATGGCAGAAATGCGCTTTACCGCCCCTACTCCCATGATAGCTGTGGTCTTTGCATGCGTAGTGGACACCGGTATGCCGAAAACGGAGCTGAACAACAGGCTTAGGGAGGCAGCGATGTCTGCCGAGAACCCCTGATATTTTTCCAGCTTTACCATATCCATTCCCACGGATTTTATGATTTTTTTACCGCCGATGGAAGTGCCAAGCCCCATGACCACAGAACACAAAAGCATAAGCCACACAGGCATTTCCACCGCCTCAGAGGTGCTTTGCCCGTTGGCCAAAAGCAGGCTCAGCAGAATCACCCCCATAAATTTCTGTCCGTCCTGAGCTCCGTGCATGAAGCTCATGGATGCTGCGCCGAATATCTGAGCCGCTTGAAAAATCTTCTCCGTCTTTACCCGGTTTGCCCGGCGGAACAAAAAAACAATAAACCTGCACACAAGCCACCCCAGTCCAAACCCAAGAACCACGGAAATGACCAGGCCGTAAACTACCTTGATCCACTCAGATCCGTTTACGCCCTCAAGGCTTCCGTGAAGCGCAATGGCTCCCCCTGTAAGACCTGCGATCAGCGCATGGCTTTCGCTGGTGGGAATGCCAAAAAACCAGGCAAGGGTAGCCCAGACTACAATGGCAAACAGCGCCGCGCTTAATGCTACAATGGCCTGATGGGAGTCCGAGCCAAAATCCACCATTTTGGTTATGGTCTCCGCCACCGTTGCATTCACCATACTCATAATAAAAACACCAAGAAAATTAAAGACCGCCGCCATGATGATTGCTGCCCGCACAGGCATGCATCTGGTGACAACACAGGTTGCAATGGCATTGGGTGCGTCCGTCCAGCCGTTGACCAGAATCACTCCCAGCGTTAAAACCACTGCAAGAAGCAGCAGCGGATTTCCCATCAGCTGCGCCCAGAAATGTTCAAATGATAAATCCACCTTTATCCTCCTGCGGCCTCAAAAGAAACGGGAATCCGTTTGTTCCCGGTTGGCCGTTATCATCATTATATCATCTGGCGTAAAAAGAAACAACAAAATATGTAAAAGAATTGTAAAGGAAACGTAAAGAACCGTAAGGACACCCCTGGAAGCCGTCTCTCAAATTATTCCTTGACGCGCCCCGGGCATAATGATATAAATGAATTGTCAGCGACGTTTGTTGTTCTTATCTATATAGAGATTACCTACAGGAGGAAGCATATGCCTAATTTACGCGAGCTTGAGAATGCCATGCCCGTGGCTCCGCTGAAAATTGCCGCGCTCTCTTCCGCAGAGCGGATGGGACGCCGGATTAATGATTATCTGGTGGAATTCAGGAAAAGCATACATAATGAAAAAGTAAAAAGTGATCCTGCCTTTCACGGTTACAGTGAATCAAATTACCTCGTAAATCTACAGGTTCCCCGTTTCGGCAGCGGAGAGGCAAAGGCCGTTTTTGGAGAAAGCATCCGGGGAAAAGATTTATTTCTTTTGGTGGATGTGTGCAATCACAGTATCACCTACACGATCAATGGCTACACCAATCATATGTCTCCCGATGACCATTACCAGGATTTGAAGCGCGTAATCGCCGCCTGCAATGGCAAGGCCAAGCGTATCAATGTGATTATGCCCTTCCTCTACGAGGGCAGGCAGCACAAGAGAAGCGGACGGGAATCCCTGGATTGTGCTTACGCTTTGGAGGAGCTTCGGGATATGGGAGTGAGTAATTTTATCACCTTCGACGCCCACGATCCCAGAGTGCAGAACGCCACGCCCTTAAACGGCTTTGACAATTTTACGCCGCCTTATCAATTCATTAAGGCACTCTTAAATTCAGAGGATGATCTGCTGGTGGATAAGGAGCACCTGATCGTCATCAGTCCCGACGAAGGGGCCTTGGACCGGGCCATCTATTTTTCCAGTGTGCTGGGCGTAGACACCGGTATGTTTTATAAAAGACGCGACTATTCCACCATCGTCAATGGCAAAAACCCTATTGTGGCCCATGAATTTCTGGGAGACAACATCGACGGAAAGGATATCATTATTATTGACGATATGATTTCCTCAGGTGGCAGTATGCTGGACACCGCAAAGCAGTTAAAGCGTATGAATGCCCGCCGGGTATTTATCTGCTGCACCTTCGGTTTATTCACCGACGGCCTGGATGCTTTTGATAAAGCCTATGAACAGGGCTATTTTGACAAGGTGGTGACCACGGACCTTACCTATCTTCCTCCTGAGCTTTATTCCAGGCCCTATTTTATCGAGGCGGATATGAGTAAATTTATCGCCTCCCTCATCGATTTTATGAATCACGATGTCTCTCTCTCCAATGCGCTTGCCACAACCGAGAAGATACACGGTATTCTGGAGGCATACAATAACCGCACCAATATAGAGTATCTGACCCACGACTAAATTGAGGAAACGGCACAGCCATCTAAGGCTGCGCCGTTTCCCTTTATATCTTTCCTATGATTCAACTTTCGTTTCAAACTTTGCGGCTAATCCAGATAGTTTCCTACCGGAGAAGTGTTATACTGCTTTTTTATCTCAAGGATAATAGAGCCGTCAGCCTGTGTTTCCTCTGAAAGAATCTTATACTGTGTCTTGTTCCTGTTAAGCTGCTCCTTGTATTTTCTCACCTCTTCGTTGACAAGCCTCACAGCATAGTCATGTCCGGCGTCTTCCTTCAACAGGAAATGTAATGTTTGCGTAATGCACGCTGCTTTTACTCTTTTCATCTTCTACCTTCCTTTTGTTTTTAACGATCTTATAATTTAATTATAATCGAAAAAAATCCTTTTTGTAAGTAAAATTTGCTATTTTATTGTGCATTTCGTCACATTTACTACTTTTACATCCGTTTTATATTGTTCAATATGCCTATTTCAAGTTTCTTGCAGGGTGCCCACATACTCCGGGAATTCTATGACTACCTTGAAGAGATCTCCGTCCAGGTAAATTGTAAATTCTCCTCCCTGAAGCTGTACCAGGCTTTTTGCAATGGACAGCCCCAATCCGCTGCCCTCTTCACTTCTGGATTCATCTCCTCTGATGAAGCGCTCCGTCAGCTCTTCCGGACTGATGTTCATTCTGCTCTCAGAAATGTTTTTAATGGCCGTGCAGACCCTGCCGTTTTCCACAGTCAAATCCAGATAAA
>NZ_CEWDFQ010000132.1:0-7849 GCF_982438285.1 Acetatifactor sp.
ACTATGAACAGGCGGTTTTGAGCGGCTATGCTCCCTTGCACCATGCCTGTAAGACATCCTTAAATATATGTCAGCAGCTACACCTCTGTCATATAATATGGTATAATAGATATAGTAAAAAGGATGAAAGCGGAACGACTCGTTCCCATGTCAAAGTCAACCAGAAATAGAATTCAGACTGCTGCCTCCTTTCCGTACCAGAGTACTGAAGGCACTTATGCAGTGAATTATATCTTATATGGAATTTTTTTGCAATAGCTTTTATTAAAATTATTAAATATTCTTAAAGTCATTTTCGGCTATTGACTTAAAGCGGGCGAAAGTATAATATACTTTTAATCAAAACACACTTATAAGATAGGATTTTTGCACGCTACTCAGCATCCCCCGGGATGCAGAAAGGAAGGGTTGCCGTATGAAAATAGAAAAAGTAAATGAAAACCAGATACGCTGTACTTTGACCAGAGAAGATCTGGCAAGCCGTGAGCTGAAAATCAGCGAGCTTGCCTATGGCACTGAAAAAGCTAAGACTCTCTTTCGGGACATGATGCAGCAGGCAAATTTTGAATTTGGCTTTGAGGCGGAAGACATTCCCCTGATGATAGAAGCAATTCCCCTGAATGCGGAATGTATTGTTCTGATTATCACAAAGGTGGAGGATCCCGAGGAACTGGACACCCGTTTTTCCAGATTTGCCCCATCTGTCACCGAGGAAAATAGCGACGACGAATATTATGAATCTCCCTCTGACGAGGTGCTTGATTTGTTTCGCAGGCTCCAGACAAACCGCAAGGCAAACGCTGAGGGCCAGGAGGGCAAAACAGCCGCTTCCAATCAAAACGAAGCAGCGCCCACCCATATCTTTCTTATGGAGTCCCTCCAGCAGGTAATCAGAGCTTCCCAGGTGATTTCCCGTCATTATACCGGAGAAAGCACACTGTATAAGGATGAACGCACCGGCCGATATCTGCTCGCGCTGACCCAGGGCAAGGCCTCAAAGGAGGTTTTTGACAGGGCCTGCAACATTGTCTCCGAGTATGGCGCGCTGCAGCGTTCTCTCTCTGGCAGTCCCACTTTCCTGGCAGAGCATTATGATGCCCTGGTGGAAAAGGATGCCGTAGGCGCTTTGGGAAATATGTAAAGTGTGCGCCGCCTGGCGCATTCATAAAATACAGCCGTCTGGGCCAGCAGGCTCAGGCGGCTGTAGCTTTTTTTCAGACACTTCTATGGCAGGCATAACCCCTGCCCCTGTTATCAACAGTCCAGCCCTCTGCATTCATAAAAGCGGCTGCTTCGCATCCGGCGCCGCCAAGGCGGCTCACCTTTTATTTCATTTGAGGGCGCTCCGCTCATGAGAGGGCAGGTTCTGTGCATTGTGTGCAAGCACCCATGCACAGCGCCTGCCCTCTCATGGCTGGACTGTTGCGTTTAAACTGCCTCAATAGCTGCCATAAGGGCATCTATGTCAATTCCATGTACCATCGCAGCTTCCTCCAGGGATTCTGCCTGGGCCGAAGGGCAGCCGAGACAGTGCATTCCGGCATCCATAAGGACAGGCGCCACATCAGGGTTGGTGCGAAGAATTTCGCCAATGGTCATTTCTTTCGTAATTCCGCTCATAGTGTTCTCCTTTCCGCCGTTTTCGGCCCTTTTAGTATAATACTTTCCCCACAATCTTGCAAGCCATTCACAAATATAAAATCTCTCTGAAAAGAATCTGTAATTCTTATAAAAAATCCAGAAATTATGCGGCTTTGTACCAAAAAAAGTACACGGCGCTGCTTGACTGTCCAACTGCTTTTTCATATAATGAAACTAAGGATCAGATGTACCCAATAATTTAATTTTTTATAGGAGGCTATTTCAAAATGAGACCAGAGTGGAAAGATTTTGTAGGCGGCAAATGGGACAAAGAAGTCAATGTCCGCGACTTCATCCAGAGAAATTATCACCCCTATGATGGTGATGAGAGCTTTCTGGCTGAGGCTACACAGAATACCAAGGATCTGTGGGCGCAGGTACTTGATCTGCAGAAGAAGGAAAGAGAAGCAGGCGGTGTCCTTGACATGGATACCAGAGTTGTCTCTACCATTACTTCTCACGGTCCTGGATATCTTGACAAGAGCAAGGAGACTATCGTAGGCTTCCAGACTGACAAGCCTTTCAAGCGTTCTCTGCAGCCTTACGGTGGTATCCGTATGGCAGAGAAGGCATGTGCCGACAACGGTTATGAGGTTGACCCTGAGATCAGTGAGTTTTTCACCATTCATAGAAAGACACACAACGCAGGCTGCTTTGATGCTTACAATCAGGAAATGAGAGCCTGCCGTTCTTCTCATATTATCACAGGTCTTCCTGATGCTTACGGACGTGGACGTATTATCGGTGACTACAGACGTGTTGCTCTGTATGGTATCGACAGACTGCTCGAAGACAAGCAGGCACAGAAGGACTCCACCGGCCGTGTAATGACCGATGACGTGATCCGTCTCCGCGAGGAGCTTTCCGAGCAGATGCTGGCTCTTAAAATGATGAAGGAGATGGCAGCTTCCTACGGATTTGATATTTCCAAGCCCGCTTCCAACGTAAAGGAAGCAATTCAGTGGACCTACTTCGGTTATCTGTGCGCAGTAAAGGAGCAGAACGGCGCTGCTATGTCCCTGGGACGTACCTCCACCTTCCTTGACTGCTACGCAGAGAGAGATCTTGCAAACGGAACCTTCACCGAGCAGGAGATTCAGGAGTTTGTTGATCACTTCATTATGAAGTTAAGATGTATCAAATTCGCACGTACTCCCGAGTACAACCAGATTTTCGCAGGCGATCCCGTATGGGTTACCGAGTCTCTGGGCGGCGTTGGCGTTGACGGCAGACACATGGTTACCAAGATGAGCTTCCGTTATCTGCACACCCTGACAAACCTTGGACCTGCTCCCGAGCCCAACCTGACAGTTCTGTGGTCCACCAGACTTCCTCAGAATTGGAAAAAGTACTGCGCTAAGATGTCCATCCAGACCTCTTCCATCCAGTACGAGAACGATGACCTGATGAGAGTGACCCACGGCGATGACTACGGTATCGCATGCTGCGTATCCTCCATGGTAATTGGTAAGGAAATGCAGTTCTTCGGTGCTCGTGCAAACCTGGCTAAGTGTCTGCTGTACGCTATGAACGGCGGAGTGGATGAGATTACCAAGAAGCAGGTTGGACCTAAGTATCGTCCTGTGGAAGGCGATGTGCTTGACTATGATGATGTATTTGCGAAATTTATCGATATGATGGAGTGGCAGGCAGATGTTTATGTGAACACCCTGAACATTATCCACTATATGCATGACAAGTACTGCTATGAGAGAGCAGAGATGGCTCTTCATGACAGAGACGTAAAGCGTTACTTTGCAACGGGTATTGCAGGACTGTCCATCGTAGCAGACTCCCTGTCCGCTATCAAGTACGCAAAGGTTGAGGTTGTTCGTGACGAGGACGGCATTATCGTTGACTTCAAGACCACTGGTGAATTCCCGAAATACGGTAACGACGATGACCGTGTTGACGAGATCGCTCAGGATGTTGTACACAGATTCATGACTGCAGTAAGAAGACACCATACCTACAGAAACGGTGTTCCTACAACTTCCATCCTGACCATTACCTCCAACGTAACCTACGGCAAGGCTACTGGTAATACTCCTGACGGACGTAAGAAGGGACAGCCTTTCGCTCCCGGTGCTAACCCTATGCACGGACGCGATACTCATGGTGCGGTAGCATCTCTGTCCTCTGTATCCAAGCTTCCTTTCAATGATGCACAGGATGGTATCTCCAATACCTTCACCATCATTCCCGGAGCGCTGGGCAAAGAGGATCAGGTATTTGCAGGCGATATTGAGCTGGATCTGAACAAATAAACAAGCTTATAACAAAAACAATACAGTGAGGTGACACAAATGGACGAAAAGGCAATGATCGACGATCTGATTAAAATGCTGGATTCGGGAATGACCGAAGGTGTGGGACATGTAAACGTAAATTATGACCAGGCAGAAGAAACGTCTAAGAACGTTCAGACAATGGGCTGTACGGATTGTTCCAGGACACCGCTGGCCTGCAGTGTCCCCACTCTTGAGCAGGGACTGGACGATTATCACTAATCGTCCTTCCCCAGCCCTATTATATGATAATTGATTAAGGAGGAAAAAATTATGGCAGCAAGTGCAGCACAGGTAGACAATCTTGTTTCATTATTGGATGGTTATGCAACCAAAGGCGGACATCATCTGAATGTTAACGTATTAAACAGAGATACTTTATTGGACGCTCAGAAGCATCCTGAGAATTATCCTCAGCTTACAATCCGTGTATCAGGATACGCTGTTAACTTTATCAAGTTAACTCCTGAACAGCAGGCTGATGTTATTTCCCGTACCTTCCATGAGAGCATTTAATTTATTTAAAAGCCGGGAAATAGAATAAAACCAAAACCGAAAGGAGCCGGACTTACCTTTTCCGACTCCTTTTTCCTTTAGCAGTACTATTATATATCCCAGGTGATCGCGAAACTCGCTCCCCGGCATCAGAAACTGGGCGTAATAACCAAAATAAGGGTGACTAGCCACTGCTTCGGAACCCGTTTTTGGTTATTATGACCAGGTTCGTGACTTTGTCAGCGAGTTTGACAATTACCTAATTATATATCTTGAAAGGAGAAGCTATGCAAGGCAGAATACATTCACTGGAAAGCTTTGGAACCGTGGACGGACCCGGTACACGGTTTGTGGTATTTGTACAGGGCTGTCCCATGCGCTGTGCCTACTGTCACAATCCCGACACCTGGCCCATGACCGGCGGCACTATGATGGAACCGGAGGAAATTTACGAACAATACAAGAGAAATAAAGATTTTTACAAAAATGGAGGCATTACTGTAACAGGAGGCGAGCCTTTGATGCAGGTAGATTTTTTGATCGACCTGTTCACTCTGGCAAAACGTGACAACGTTCATACCTGCATTGACACATCGGGAATTGCCTATAAACCGGACAACAAAGCCTTTATTGAAAAGCTTGACCGTCTTATGGAGCTCACCGATCTTGTCATGCTGGACATCAAGCATATCGATCCCCAAAAGCATCTGGAGCTGACAGAGCAGCCTAACGATGGAATTCTGGCCTTTGCCCAATATCTGGATGACAAACATGTGGATATGTGGATCCGCCATGTGGTCGTACCAGGCCTGACGGATGACGATAAATATCTGTTTGAGCTTGGGTATTTTATCGGACAGTTCTCTAACCTGAAAGCGCTGGACGTGCTTCCCTACCACACCATGGGCGAGGCAAAATACAAGAAGCTGGGAATTCCCTATAAGCTTGCCGGGGTTCCCGCCATGGACAAAAGCAAGGTAGTGGAGAAAAAAGAAGTGATTCTAAATGGAATCAGAAAGCGCAGAGAAGAAAAAGAATAAAATAATCAGCTAAAATTATCGCACATTTCCCTTGTATTCCCCATGGGTTTATATTAAAATAGAGTATGTAATTGATAATAAAATATCAAATGCGATTGGGTTCATTGAAGGAGGATTAAAAGCATGGCATACGTAATTGGTGATTCTTGTGTGGCTTGTGGTGCATGTGAGGCACAGTGCCCTGTAGGCGCTATCAGCATGGGAGACGGCAAGTTCGAGATCGATCCGGACAAATGTATTGACTGCGGCTCTTGCGCAGGACAGTGTCCTGTAGGCGCTATTTCCCAAGGAGAATAATTTTCCGCAGAAAGAGGCATTCAAAAAATAGAATGCCTCTTCTTTTTTGCCTTCTTTTCCGGCTGCTGTTCCTGAAAAGGCTGCTTCTGCTCTGCACCGCTTCCACCGCCTTGGTTCAGACTATGATTGAGGCTGCTGTTTTCCTTTTTCCCCCGCAAAAGCTTTCTGCTTTTCTTACGGAGAAGGTCATCCATCCTCTGGTAATATTCCTCATTGCGCTGTGCATTGACCCGGTCTCTGACCTCTTCCCGCTCTTCCTGCATCCTGAATTGATAGTCCAGCTCCTTTACTACGCTCTCTCTGATCTCTCTGCACAGCTCTTGATTGTTTTCCCGAAGGGTTTCCCGAATCAGCTGCTGCAAAAGCCACTGCAGTCTCCTGGACTTCTCCTCCCGGCTCTCCTTTACCATCTCTCTCTCGTCCCTTTCAGGCACAGGCTCTCTGCTGTCAATAATGTCAATGGCCATACCGGGCTGAGATTCCTTCTTTTCCTTCTCCTCTTCCTCCTGGGGCAGTACGTTCAGCTTTCCATCCTTCAAAATCATCTTTATTGCCTTCAATTGCAGTCCTCTTTCCTTCATACTCTTAATCTGTTTAAACCGTTCCACATCCTCGCTTGTGTAATAGCGGTGTCCAAGCTCATTGCGCTTGATGGGCAGATGCAGCTCCTCCTCCCAGTAGCGCAGCACATGACTTTCCACCTTTACTTCTTTTGCAGCGTCAGAAATCAATAAATATTGGCCCATATTCTCTTCCCCTTTCTAATCGAGTTTCGCAGTTGCCTATGATTTTTTAACAAAAAAAGAGAACTGCCTGTCTATGCTGTTCTCTTTCGTAACTGATTTATGCTTTTTAATCCCTTCCGGAACGTTCCAGATTGGCAAATTTTGTGTACTCCGGCAGCCAGGCCAGCTCCACGGTTCCAATGGGACCATTTCTCTGCTTGGCAATGATTACCTCAGACACTCCCTTTTTCTCAGAATCATGATTATAATAATCATCCCGGTAAAGGAACATAACCACGTCCGCATCCTGCTCTATTGCCCCGGATTCTCGAAGATCTGAGAGCATGGGGCGGTGATCCGGCCTCTGCTCCACCGCGCGGCTCAGCTGGGATAAGGCAAGCACCGGCACACCAAGCTCCCTGGCCAGGGATTTTAGCGATCTGGAGATATCAGAAATCTCCTGCTGCCTGGAATCGGTTCTTCCGCTGCCGCTCATCAGCTGCAGATAGTCAATGATGATCATGGACAAATCATGCTCCAGCTTAAATTTCCGGCATTTGGAGCGCAGCTCTGAAACGCTGATGCCCGGCGTATCATCAATAATCAGATTGGACCGGCCAATCACCCCTGCACTTTCAATCAACCGTTCCCATTCCTGATCGTTTAACTGCCCTGTTCTCAGCTTCTGGGCGTCCACACTGGATTCCAGGGAAAACATACGGTTCACCAGCTGCTCCTTGCTCATCTCCAGACTGAAAATAGCCACCGTCAGCTTTTTCTTAAAGGCTACATACTGTGCGATATTCAGCACAAAAGCTGTTTTTCCCATGGACGGACGAGCCGCAATCAGCACAAGGTCCGAGGGCTGCATACCCGCAGTCCGGTAATCCAAATCCGTAAAGCCTGTGGGAATCCCCGTAACGCTTCCCTTATTTTTGGAAGCAATCTCAATCCTGTCCATGGCATTCATTACAATCTGCCGGATGGGAACAAAGTCACCCAGATTACGCTTCTGCACCAGCTGGAAAACCCTCTTTTCCGTATCCTCCAGGATAAATTCCAGGCTTTCCTTCCCCGCATAGCAGGTGTTGGCGATCTCCTCATTCAGGCGGATCAGCTTGCGCAGCGTGGACTTTTCCGCCACAATGTTTGCGTAATACTTAATGTTGGCAGAGGTAGGAACCACTGTAATCAGCTCCCGGACAAACTCCAGGCTGCTGACCTCGGGAGGCACGTCCTTCTCCCGCAGCCTGTTCTGCAGGGTGACCAGGTCCACAGGGCTTCCCTCCTCATTCAGCTCCACCATAGCCTCAAACAAAATGCCATACTGCTTATTGTAGAAGTCATCTCCCGTAATCAGCTC
>NZ_CEWDFQ010000133.1:0-7824 GCF_982438285.1 Acetatifactor sp.
CTCATGGCGGTGGCCGTCATAGCAATGAAAGCCGCACATGCGGATGCCCTCAAAGGGATTCCATTTACGGTAAAGAGCCGCTGCCTTCTCCAGGGCCACTCCTGTCCGATGCTGTCCCATGTCCACATCCATCAAAAGCCTCACCGTCATATGATTTTCCCCTGCAAGGCTGCCGAGCTTCTCTACCTGCTCCGAGTCATCCCCCATGGCATAGAGGGACACCTCTGGATAATCCCGGCAGATATGAAGAAAGCGTTCCATGTTGGGCCCTATGAGCGGGTATGCCATAAGGGCGGCCTCCGCCCCGGCCCTGACTGCCATTTCCAGCTCTGCAATGGTAGCGCACTTAAAGCGTTTGATTCCCGCCGCAAGAAGCATTTTGACAACCTTTTCCATCTTATAGGTCTTGACATGGGGCCAAAGGCGGTCCGCTCCCCCCGCCAGCTTTTTCATAAGGTCGATATTCTGTGCAATGATCTCTGGATAATAAATCAGCTGGGGAGAACATATCTCATCCTGCCCCGCAAAGCAATAAGGATTTTCAGTCATCATATTCCACCAGCATTTCAATTTCAACAGGTATATTCCCAGGACAGGAATTGGTTCCCATAGCCGTTCTGGCCGGAAGTCCCTTCTCCTCTCCAAACAAGGAAAGGAGCAGATTGGAACCGCCGTTGATCACCTGGGGATGGCTTGTGAACTCTTCCGTACAGTTTACAAAGCCAAGCACCTTAACGCAGCGTTTGATACGGTTTAAGTCTCCCAGCTTATCCTGAAGATTAGCCAGCAGGTTTAACATACAGTTATAGGCCGCCTGCTGCCCCTGTTCCAGGGTCAGATCCCTGCCCACCTTTCCAAGCAGGTGTTTTCCGTCCCCAATGTCATTTCCACAGCCGGAGCAGTATAGGAGATGGTCGCCAAATTCCATTACCGGCGTATAGACGCCGCCCTTTGGCGGGGGCGCTGGAAGCGTGATCCCCATTTCCTTCATTTTTTCATACACATCCGCCATTTTCCTTTCCTCCTTCATCGCCTTACACGCAGATTCTTTCCGCTTCTGCTTCCCGTAAGCACATCCTGCTTTACCGCAATTTCTCCATTTACAATACAATAATCCAATCCCTGTGCATAGACGGCCGGCTCCGCATAGGTGGCCCGATCCTTAAATTGCTTGGGATCGAAAACCAAAACGTCCGCCGCCGCGCCCACGAGCAGCCTTCCCCTGTCCTTAAGTCCCATTCTGTCCGCAGGCTGGCTGGTCATTTTTCGGAGAGCCTCCTCCAGAGTCAAGATTTTTCTCTCCCCCACATACTCCCGGATCACCTTGGGAAATGCGCCGTACATGCGGGGATGGGGCGTATCCGTATCCGCATAAATGGCATCGGAGATAATATTGGAATAGGGAAGGCGCGCCACCGTATCAATATCTTCCTGACACATGGACATGTTGATGATCGCCGTCTTTCCCTTCTCAGAGTGCATCAGATGAGCAGCCAGCGCCTCCGCGTCCGCAAATCCGTATTCCCTGGCTGCATCCGTCATCAGCTTTCCTCTGAATTTTTCATTTTCAGGAAGAGTAGTGCCGCTGATGAGAATGCGGTTCCACCCCAAAGTCACACAGAAATTATCCCAGTCCGGATAAAGCACTCTGCTGGCTTTCCGAAACTCCTCCACTCCCTCCCTTGTGCCAAGCCGCTCCAGGGCATCCTCCAGATTTCCCCTGACAAAGACAGGGGGAAGCATGGTGGTGAGCGCCGTGCTGCCTCCATCATAGGGATAAAAATCGCAGGTCACGTCCATGCCCTGGTTTCTAGCCCTCTCTATTTCCGCAATGGCGCGATGGATGTCCTTCCTCCAGTTGCTTACTCCACAGCTCTTGAAATGGCTGATTTCAAGGGCGCAGCCCACACGGCGGGCAATCTCGATCACCTCCCGCACGCTTTCCACCATACTGTCCCCTTCTCCCCGGATATGGGTTGTAATCACCCGGCCATAACGCCCCACAGGCTCTAAAATAGAGACAAACTCCTCCGTGGAGGAATAGCATTCCGGGAGGTACATAATCCCCAGGGAAATGCCGGGGGCTCCCTGGGAAAGCGCATCCTCGACCAGCGCCCTGGCGGCTTCCAGCTCGTCTTTTGTATAAGGGGTGTCGGAAAAGCCCTTCACACAGATTTTTACAGTGCCGGTTCCTGCCATGGCTGAAATATTAAGCGGCAGCTCCTCCTCATCCAGCCGCTGCATATACTCTCCGAAGGTCACCGGGCCATCCAGTCCCACAGGCCCCATAACAGGCTCCTCAAAGGCATAATATTGGGCTGCCCTCTCTTCCTCCCTGGGCCTGGGCGTCAGGCTGATGCCGCAGTTGCCGCAGACCGCCGTGGTGATTCCCTGGCGCAGCTCCGTCTGCCCAAAGGCTTTGTCAAACAGCACCTTTGCGTCATGATGCCTGTGAATATCCACAAACCCTGGACATACAATTTTTCCCCGGGCATCGATGACTACATCTGCTTCTTCCCCAGCGCAGTCTCCGATTTTTACAATTTTATCCTCCTGCAGCACAACATCCGCATTTCTGCCTGGATTCCCCAGTCCATCAAAAAGAAGTCCCCCCTGGATTTTTATTCTGCTCAAACAGCTTCATCCTCTCTTTTGTTTTTTATCTCTCCTGGCCCTGCCCTCTTGTCCCTCTCTCATATTGTATCACCCAAACCTCTGCAAGGCAAAGCATTCAGACAGCTCTTGCCGCCCATAAAATAATATTGGACAAAAGCTTTGGATACCCTTCCCATGCCAGCACCTCAAGAGGCGCCCAGTCAGGAGCGCAGTCCGAGGTAAAGGCAAAGCTCCTGCCTTTCCCAAAGTCTCTGCCTGCAAGAAAAGGGTCCCCGTAAAAGGAAGCAAACAAAACTGCGTCCTCCTTTAAGATTGTTTTGTTATAGCCGTTAAAGGCCGGGCAGCTTTCCATGAAAACGCCATCAAAAAGAAAGCTCCCATCCTCCTTATTTACAACAGGAAACACACCCTCCGGGCATTCCACTCTGTCGTCATAGTTGAGCACCTGGACTGGGAGAGCCTCTGCAAGAGGCGTCATGCCATATCTTGCCTGGTTTCCGATTCCGGAAAATCCAAAGTATCCCCCTATCATCACCAGTCCGCCGCCGTCCTTTACATACTTGGAAAGCTCTGCCAGCCGGTTAGGGCTTCGTTTCCCTCCCTCTTCCCGTTTTTGGGTGAGCATGGTATCGCTTCCCACATCGCTTAAGATAACCACGTCATAGTCCGCAAATTCCTCCCGGCCAACCGGGCATTTCTCCGGAATATCATGTGTGAGGATCAGTGTCACCTCAAAGCCTTCCCCCTCCAAAATGCGGACGATTTCCGTGCCAAAGTGCCCATACTGGGGCAGAGTCACATAATTTCTCCCTCTCACATAGGTATGTGTGGCGCTGTAGCTCTCCCCCAGCAGTAAAATTCTGCATTTTTTCATCAAAGCCTCTCCTGTTCGATAAACGCCTTCAGCTCGTCCCTGACAAACTCCATCATAGCCATTTCCTTTTCATAATAAGGCACATCACAGTCCCGGTAAACGTCGATCATTTCCTCCACATAGACAAGTCCCTTTTTGGGATCCATATCCTTAGGGGTGCTTCCCGCCATACGCTCAAAGTTTTTATAATAAATCTTTTCCAGAACCTTTTCGGGAAGGTCAAGCCCTCTTACCTGGAAGCCATAGCCCTCAAAGCAGTCCGCCGTCTGCAAAAACCGGTGCTGCACCGAAGCGTTCAGCTCCAAAAGATCGTATTTTGCCTGGGCGTCCTGGCTTCCGCCCCATCCGTTGTCCGTGCCGTAAAGAATGCGGTCCTGGTATTTGATAAAGAAATCCCGCCATTCATCCGGTCTCTTGGAAAAATTCTCATACATTTCCCTGCCCGGCGTCAGATCCAGCCTTACGCAGGGATGCTCCTCCAAAAGCCTCTCTGCCCGTTTGGGCTGATCCGATAGAAAATAAAAATGGGCAAGGGATACGTTTAACTTAGGATGCCTGTCCAATACCTTCTCTACATCCGCATAAAAATCCTCCAGCGGCGGGAATGTGCCGTCGCCGCAAAACCAGCCTCTCTCAAGAGCCATCTTTGTCACTCTGTTGATATCCCAGTAGGTTTCCGGGTCTCCCATGTGAAGCAGCACCGGAGCCCCGCATTCCTCCATAAAGCTCCACATACCCTCATAGGCCTTTGAGGACAGCACAGGTCCGCCCAGCTGCTTGTATACCATGGGCTTTAGCTCCACCATCTTGATGCCGTCAAACCCCATATCCAGATACTGTCTTGCCTGCTTTTCAATATCCTTGTGCGTTTTCCCCCTGGGCATATAATAGTCAAAGCCCGCATAAGAGAAAAATTTCCCCGGATAAAGGGTCTTTAAGAGAATGGCCTGCTGGTTCTGGCTGATGTATTCCTCTCCCCACTGGGGAATCATAACCACATTCATAGCCGACAGCTTCCCCATCTCCAACATTTTCTGGTATGTTTCATAAAAGGCAAGCCCCTCGCCGAAGCCGCCCACCATATGATGATGCGAATCTACTATTTTCCCGCGATATTTCATCTCTTCCTCCACTTATAGCTACGTCTCATGAATCATTATCTGCCAGTATATTCGTCAGCTGCCCCTCCAGCGCAAGAAAGGCCGCTCCGATCATCTCGGAATGCTCATTGACAAACCTGGTCAGCTTTACCGGAAACAGCTGCAGATGAGACAAATATTCCTTTATCCTCTCAAGCAGTCCGTCGCCCAGCTCCTTTACAAGCTCCCCGCCCAGCACAACATTTTCAATGTCCATCACATTACAGATATTGGCAGCCATAAGGCTGATATACCTTGCCACATAGTCGATGCGTCCTGTCTGTGTGTCCGCGCTGTTTTTTATGTTGGCCTGGGAAAGCTGTTCTTCCATCCATCCCGGCTTTTTTAAGTCCACCAAAAAATCCGGGTCAAATACCATATGGGCGATCTCACCGGTGTAAAAATGCTTTCCCGTGCGGAGCGTTCCGTCCAAAATAATGCCCGCACCGGTTCCCTCTCCCACATAGATGTAAACCAGGTCCTCCTTTTTCATTTTTCGAAGGACATATTCACCTATGGCAGCCGCATTCACATCGTTAAACAGGTAAACCGGAAGCTTTATTTTTTCGGAAAGTATCCGCACACTTTCGGCCGCATCCCTTTCCATAACCACCTCTGAAAAGCCTCCCAGAGAAACCTGGCAGCGCTCCGTGTCCACAGAGCCCTCCATACAGATTCCAACGCTTCTGACGCTTTCTCTGGGAACCTGTGCAATCAGCTCCTTTATCATCTCGGGGAAATCCGTTTCCATCATATCGTCAAAGGATTTTCGCACATCCCGCTCCAGACACTTCTTTTCTTCCCCGTAATAATTTACCAAAGAGACCACTGCGTGATGTCCGTCAAAGGAAATGCCTATTCCCAAAAGGGCGTCCGGCTCAAACCGAAGCACCTGGGGCCGTCTCCCCCGGGCCGTGATCTCACAGCCCACCGGGGAGACGATTTTCTGCTCCTGCAGAAAATTGGTGATCTTAAGTATGGTGGGCATACTGCTTTTGGTCTGCTCTGAGATTTCCGCCCGTGTGATCTCCCTCTGCTGGGTCACCAGCTCAAAAACGGTTTTCCTGTTTAATTCTTTCATGCTTTCCTGTACATAAGGCATACTTTTCTCCCCTTTTCATATCAGCATAGGTTTGAAGTCTGTTACCATTTCATCCACTTATCACCATATTATACCATATATGAAAAGTATCTGTAAAACAGCTCTCACATCAGATCTGCCGCAATCCACAGCCATCTTGTGGGCGGCGTGGTCCACACCTCCCTGTAGGTTGCAATATTGGCAGGCGGCCAATAGGGCTCATCCAGATTCGCCTTTGTCTCCACTCCCACAGTGAGCTCTCCCACGGTTTCTCCCAAAAGGGCCGTATACATCTGTCCATAGCGATCCCCCTCGCCGTAGATCAGGGACTGTCCAAAAGGATTTTTACCCAGAGTCCAGTACAGCTGCTCTCTTCCGATCTGCAGAAGCGCATCGTCATTAAAGTACCGTCCCATAATGGTAGCGGATTTTCCCATGGATAAAAGCACACCGGAATTGCCTCTGAAAGAAAACCACACCGGAAAGGCCTTCATATAACAATCCTTGCCCAGAGGAATTCCGTTCTTAAGCTGCTCCACATAGTTGTCGATTTCCTCCTCATACACCACCCGGTCCTCATGGACACGGCGGAAGGCCTCCTTATCATAAATCTCCCTCATCTCATAAATTCCCGCCGGGATCATACCGTAGGGCGCGTTGTACTGCATCAGTTCCTTCAGATACCCACTGTATAAATGCAGCGCCTTCTCCCAGTCCGCCTTGCGGGAATCCTCAGGAAGCGCCTCACAGGCGGCCACCAAAGCCTCTGCGTACAGATGCTCTCTGCACTGATGGGAGGAGTGCATAATCTGGGAGTGAGCCTCGTCCCGGTAAAAGAAGCCCTTCATGGGAAGCTCTCCCTCTCCCGTCTCCTGACATAAAAGCAGTGCGTCCGCAAACTCATGGATTCTCTCAACGTAGCGTTCCTCTCCAGTGTATTGATACAGAAGGGACGCCGCCCAAAGAGCCGCCGCATAATATTGGGACAAGGCCGAGCCGTGGGCATGCTCCATCATCTGATAGGTTTCCACTCCTGTGGTGGAAAAACGCGCATAGGCAAAGTCAAAATCCTCCTTTGCCGCATCCAGGCACTTCCATGCCAGGGGCTGGTCAAATTCCTGAAAGCCCTGATACATATCGGCCTCACAGGCTGCCATGGCAAAATTCACAAAGGAATTGTTGGACACCCGGGCCTCCACATCGTCGAAGCTGCCGATCTGATTGTCGGTCCAGCGGCGCATTCCGGCTCCGGTAATCCGATAGCCGTCGCCAAAGCGAGTGCGCAGCACCAGATCAAGTCCCCACTGGGCTTCCTCCAAAAGCCGTGCGGCCAGAATGGGATTTTCCTCCTTCACGGTCTGTGCTACGCTCATCAGGGCGTGGGCGGTTTCGCAGGTCTGCAGGGATTCCTGGCTTACGTCCGCAGCATCATGCCAGCCTCCCGCATACACCATGGTCACATCCCGATGGCGGCCGATCACATCCTGATGACAGGTTCCATGCTTCCCGGGCACAGGGCAGCCGCAGCGCTCCCCAAACAAGAAATTCATCAGCTTCCATACGGTGGATTCCAAAATATCCCTGGCAATGCAGAATGTTCCGCTCTCAAAGCCTCCCATGACGATCCTGTAGCTTCCCTCTGTTTTCAATGGGCTGAAATCCAGCACCTGAAACTCTCCGTGAAATACCTTGACCGTCTCCACCGGCCCGGAAAATACCTGGGCTCCCGTTTGGGCATCCACAATGGAAAACTCCTTTGCCCCAGTGTTTGCCACCGCAGTCTTTGTGCCCTCCACAAGGTATCCTGTGGTGGAGTACACAGCCGTTTCCTCCTTGCACTGCCATCCGCTCACCACGTTGGGCTCCACTCTCTGCAGGCGGATATCGCACAGCTCATAGTCCAGCTCGTCCCCGCTTGAAACCTCTTTTCCGTAACGATGGATGATAAAGGATACCTCCTCAATTTTGTCATGGGCGATGGAGTCAATTTCCCAGGTACAGGTATTCCACTGGAAATTCTTGAGGTTTATGGCGTTCCAACCCTCTCTTGAATAGACGTCCGGTATCTTTACTTCACCATTGCTGATAAAGGCTGCACGCACAGTAGGGTTGTG
>NZ_CEWDFQ010000134.1:0-7787 GCF_982438285.1 Acetatifactor sp.
CTGTTACATCTGCGGCAGCTACAAGAAGCGCACCCGCGACTGTACGGCGCACTTAGGAAAAGTTTATGGGTATCGTCCGAAAGCACCTTGCCTTTGAGGAATTGCCCCACTTTCTTTTGGGAAATGATTGAGAAAATTGTTGTGCATTATTACTTCTTTATCGCACATTAGTAAAAAAGGCTGGCGTACCACATTGGGTACGTCAGCCTTTTTGTGCAGATAGAAAATCAGTCAAAGTTTTTTTGGAGAAGGCAGCCGATAGCTCTATTGGCCGCCTTCTCCCTCTGCCGCCTGCTGCTGTTGCTGCTGTGCGGCGATGGCTGCAGCGTTTCTCTGGTCGATTTCCCAGCGCTGCTGGTTGATCACCGCCTCATAGTCAGGGTTTGCAAAGAAAGCAGCATCGTGCTGACAGTGGGTTGTGGTGGAATTGGCCGGAACCTGGGTTCCGTCCGGGTTTGTGGTGATGGTGGAAGAACCGCTGGCCAGGGAAGGATCCTCCGGCAGAGGAAGCTCCATCACGCCTGTATACTTAAAGGGACAGTCAGGACTTGCGGGCACCTGGTCATAGTCGCAGATGTCGCCCTGGTAGTGGACATCGCAGCTCTCTGTGGGAACAGTGCCCTCTGCAAAGTACTCTGTCACCACACAGCCCTGAGCGTCGCACAGCCCGGGTATGGGCTGCTTGCCGGACTTGGAGCAGACCTGGGCCTGTACGATGCCGCTGGGGATGCTGAACTGTTCATTGGGCAGATTTTCATGTACCCGTTCCATCACGGCACGCCAAAGGGTTCTGGCCACTGCGGACTCGTTATTGGAGCTGCTGGTGCTCATGCCGATATTATTGTCGTAGCCGGCCCAGGTGGTACAGGTATAATAAGGCGTAAAGCCAGTGAACCACACATCGTGATAATCGGTGGAGGTACCGGTTTTCCCGGCGATAGCTACGCCGCCGAAATTACATCTGGTGCCTGTACCCGTGGTAACCACATCCACCATGGCGTCCGTCAGAAGGAAAGCGGTGGTTTCCTTGATTACCTGGCGGGTGGTGGGATTGGTGTTATCCAGAATCACATTGCCGTCGGAATCTGTGACTCTGGTGTAGAGCTTGGGCTCTACATAGAGGCCGTTGTTTGCAATAGCGGCGTAAGCGGCGTTCAGCTCATAGGGAGTGACGCCATAGGTTAAGCCGCCCAGGGCCAGAGTCTGGTTTACATCTGAAAACACCTCGCCGTTGATTTCCACACCGTCTGTGAGGGTGGTAAACCCGAAATTTAACAGATAATCGTATCCCAGCTGGGGGGTGATCACCGTCTGGGTTTTAACTGCAATTATGTTTAAGGACTGTTCAATGGCCTTTCTGATGGAGTTGATGCCCCGGTAGCCGGAATACCAGTTGCTCACGGGCCTTCCGTCCGCATAGTTAAAGGGCGCGTCCAGATAGGTGGTGGCCAGGGTCTGTCCGGCGCTGTCCAAGGCCGGAGCAAAGGCGGCCAGAACCTTAAAGGTGGAACCGGGGGAGCGTACCGCGTTGGTGGCCCGGTTTAAGGTACGGCGTCCCTCCTTGGTGCCTCGTCCGCCTACAATGGCTACCACATAGCCTGTACTTTGATCCTCGATGACCATGGCAGCCTGGGGCTGGGGGGTCATGGAGATGCTTTCCTCGTAATTATCCTCGCTGTCCTCCACACCGAGATCCGCCAGCATGGCGCTGCGGTAGGTGGCTATGGCTTCGTTGGCATCATCCTGGGAGGAGAAAATCAGATTAAATTTGGAATCCTGATTTTCCTTAAACCAGGACATCATATTTTCCTTGCTGAAATTATGCTTTTCCCCGTCCGGAGTGGTAATGGTCAGGGCATAGGTCAAATACCATTTTACATTCTCCGGGTAGTTGTCTGGATTGGCAAACTCCTCGTCGGCAATGGCCTGAATGGTGGGATCCATGGTGGATTCAATGCGCAGCCCTCCGGAGGTGAGCATGCTTTCCGCCAAAGTCTCGGAATAACCGGCTTTTACCAGATCCTCCTTTACCTGCTCGTATACTGCGTCGGAGAAATAAGAGCCGGAGGTAGTGTTGCTTTCCCGGCAATCCGTGTCATAAAGGCCGATGCGCTCATAGACCGCCTCTGTATCTGCCACAGCCTCGTCGTATTCCGCCTGGGTGATAAAGCCCAGCTCCAGCATTTTATCCAGACAGACCTGACGCCTTTTGGCGTTGTTTTCCGGATAACGGATGGGATTATATCGGGAAGGATTCTGGGTAATGCTGGCGATCACGGCGCATTCCGACAGGGTCAGATCGCTGCAGGATTTGCCGAAATACCGCAGGGAGGCCGCCTCCACGCCCAGGGTATTCTGGCCCAGATTGATGGCGTTCATGTAGCGGAGCAAAACCTCGTCCTTGGAAAGCTGCTTTGTAATCTCGAGAGCCAGATACTGCTCCTGGATTTTACGCTTTACCTTCTTAATGATATTGTCGCCCTCGGAGGTCCAGTCGGTGAAAATTGTGTTTTTCAAAAGCTGCTGGGTGATGGTGCTGGCGCCCTGGGCCTCCTCGCCTCCGGTTATGACAAACTGGTAGGCGGCACGCAGGATACCCTTTACGTCGATACCGTTGTGCTGGTAGAAGCGTTCATCCTCGATGGCCACAAAGGCCTGTCCCAGATGCTCCGGCACCTCATCCATTTCTACCTCGATTCGGTTGGCATTGGTGCTTACGTACTGGTCGATCTCATTTCCCTCGCAGTCGTAAACGATAGTTGCCTCACCGGAAGCGATGACGCCGCTTAAACGGACGGTGGGCGTATCTGCCAGTATGCCCCGGAAGGCGCCGATTCCAGCAGAAACACCAAAGATGCCCACAGCGGCGATTGCTATTAAAACTACCTTAAAACAGGTAAGTATGATTTTTCTCCCCCACTTTGCGGATTTGGAATTCAGAGCCTTCTGTTTGGCCCTGATGCCTTTTTTTCCATAATTCATAGAGATAATCACCTTTCTGCCTGTGGTAACAGACGACATCATTATAACAAAAAATAATATGTAAAGAAAGGCTTTCTTTGCCATATTAAGAATTGTTTCACATTTTTGGCAGTTTATGCTATCCTTGAAAGGGATTAGAATGCCGGGGGAAACCCTGGCGGCGGAAAGGCGCGGAAAAAAGATATGGATTCTTATCGGGTGCTGTTAGAGGGCGGAGAAGGAGAGATCGTAGAGAAGAAGTCAAGGTTTATTGCCACTGTCAGAAGCTGCGGGACGGAGGAGGAGGCAGTGTGCTTTATCGAAGAGATGAAGAAGAAGTATTGGGATGCGTCCCACAACTGTTCGGCCTTTGTCATTGGAAAAAGAGGGGAGCTCACCCGGTGCAGCGATGATGGAGAACCCTCTGGCACGGCCGGAAGGCCCATGCTGGAGGTGCTCTTGGGAGAAGAAATCCGTAACATCGCGGTGGTGGTGACCCGGTATTTTGGCGGAACCCTTTTGGGAACCGGAGGACTTGTGCGGGCCTACACCCAGGCGGTAAAGGAGGGACTGCGCCACTGTAAAATAGGAGTTATGCAACATGGGTATGAGATACGCATTTCAACGGACTACAATGGGATTGGCAGGATACTTTATCTTCTGGGGCAGAGAGGCATAGAACCTGTGGAGAGCAGCTACGGTGAAGAGGCCAGCCTGCTGCTGCACATACCTGCCGGTGAGGTGGAGCGCTTAAGCCGGGATGTGGCGGAGGCAGTCTGCGGCAGAGCGCGGTTTGAAAAAGGAAAAGAGATTTATTACATTGACAAAGAATCTGATGATGGATAAAATGGAATAGGCGTAAGGAAAAAAGGACATTTTGAAAGGTGGTGGTTTTTTTATGAGTAGTCACATATGCGGTACAGATAACCCTCTCCCACGAAGTTACAGGGACATAAAAAAATCATCAAAGGAGAAATGTCATGGAAAGAATCAAGGAGCTGAAGGAGCTGCTTGCGCTTTTGCGTACAAAGCAGTATACGAAACTGCGCCAATATCTTGCTGAGCTCAATGACGCGGATATTGCGGTTCTCATGGAGGAAATGGAAGAGGAGGATATGCTGAAAATCTTCCGGATTCTTCCCAAAGACCTGGCGGCGGATGTATTTTCTTATCTGGATGTGGATAATCAGCACATGATCATTACATCCTTAAGCGATAAGGAAGCGGCCAACATTATCAACAATCTGATGTCGGATGATGCGGTGGACCTTTTGGAGGAGATGCCTGCCAATGTGGTAAAAAAGCTGCTGGCAAACGCAAGCCCCGATACCCGCAGGGATATCAACCACCTGCTGCGTTATCCTGAGGATTCCGCCGGAAGCATCATGACCGTGGAGTACGTGGATCTGAAGGAGAACCTCACCGTAGATCAGGCGATTGAGCGAATCCGGAAGGTTGGACTGGACAGTGAGACCATAGATGTCTGTTATGTGCTGGATGCACAGCGCAGGCTGGTGGGGACTGTAGCGCTGCGCTATCTGCTGTTAAGCGACGGCGATGAGATCATCGGCGATATCATGCACGAAAACGTGATTTCCGTAAACACGCTGATGGATCAGGAGGAAGTGGCCAAGCAGTTTAAAAAGTATGATTTTACGGCCATGCCGGTGGTGGACAATGAAAACCGCCTGGTGGGAATTATCACCGTGGATGATATCGTGGATATCATGGAGGAAGAAACCACCGAGGACATGGAAAAAATGGCGGCGATCGTTCCCAGCGATAAGCCCTATATGAAAACCACGGTTTGGGAGACCTACAAAAAAAGGATTCCCTGGCTTTTGCTTTTGATGGTGTCCGCTACCTTTACCGGCGCCATTATCACCTCCTTTGAGGACGCTCTGAGTGTATATGCGGTGCTTACGGCATTTATTCCCATGCTGATGGATACCGGAGGCAATGCTGGAGGCCAGGCCAGCGTGACGGTGATCCGCGGTCTGTCTCTGGGAGAAATTGAGTACAGGGATGTGCCCAGAGTGCTGTGGAAGGAGGTCCGGGTGGCCATCTGCTGTGGCGCAAGCCTTGCGGCCGCCAATTTTTTAAAGCTGATGCTGTTTGACAGAGTGGGCTTTTTGGTGGCAATGGTGGTGAGCGTTACCATTATCGCTGCTGTGCTGATGGCTATGCTGATTGGCTGTCTTTTGCCGGTAGGAGCCAAACGGCTGGGATTCGATCCTGCTGTGATGGCAAGCCCTTTTATTACAACCATTGTGGATGCCTTGTCGCTGCTGGTATATTTCCAAGTGGCAACGATGATTTTGGGAATATAAAATAGAGATGCGCCGGACCAAAAGGTCTGGCGCATCCTTGCAGAAAGGATGAATGTATATGGAACAGAAGGAAGAAAACAAGCTTGGAGTCATGCCGGTGGGAAAGCTTTTAGTTTCCCTGGCGCTGCCTTCCATTGCGGCACAGATTGTAAATCTCCTTTATAATCTGGTGGACCGCATTTACATTGGGCATATTCCTGAAACCGGAGCGCTGGCCCTGACAGGACTTGGGGTGACCCTGCCGGTGATTACTCTGATTGCCGCCTTTGCGGCTCTGATCGGCTTTGGCGGCGCGCCCAGAGCTTCTATCTCCATGGGGAAGGGAGATTATAAGGAGGCGGAGAAAATCCTTGGAAACTGTGTGTTCACCCTCTGCGTTTTTGCCGTTGTGCTGACGGTTGTGTTTTATGTGTATGCAGAGCCTATTCTGTATGCCTTCGGGGCCAGCAGCGATACCATAGGGTATGCTGTGGATTATATGCGCATTTATGTGCTTGGTACGCTGTTTGTGCAGATTACCACGGGGCTCAACGCATTTATCACAGGCCAGGGCTTTGCCTCCACTGGTATGAAAACCGTTTTAATCGGCGCTGGACTGAATTTGGTTTTGGACCCTGTATTTATCTTTGGGTTTGGAATGGGGGTACAGGGAGCTGCCCTGGCTACCATCCTCTCCCAGGCAGTGTCTGCAGTGTGGGTGCTTTGCTTTTTGTCCGGCAAAAAGACGACCCTGCGCATCCGTGCCGTGAATCTGCGTTTTTCTTTGAAAATTATGGGACCGGTGCTGGCCTTGGGCGTGTCGCCCTTTATCATGCAGGCCACGGAAAGCCTTTTGTCCGTGTGCTTTAACACCTCTTTGCAGAAATACGGCGGGGATGTGGCGGTGGGAGCCATGACCATCCTCTCCAGCGTGATGCAGGCCTCCATGCTGCCCCTGCAGGGAATGACCCAGGGAATGCAGCCTATAGCCAGCTTTAATTATGGGGCGGGCAAGCTGGATCGGGTAAGAAAGGTATTCCTTCTCACCCTGGGAAGCTGTCTTGCCTATTCCTTCCTTCTGTGGGCCGTAGCAATGCTCTTTCCCCAGGGACTGGCAAGAATTTTTACCACAGATCAGGAAACCATACAGTACACTCAGTGGGCTATGCGTATTTACATGGCTGTGGCCTGCATTTTTGGGGCCCAGATTGCCTGCCAGCAGACCTTTGTGGCGTTGGGAAAGGCGGTGCACTCTCTGTTTTTGGCGGTGCTTAGAAAGGTAATCCTCTTAATTCCCATGATTTACATTCTGCCTAACTTTTTTGAGGACAAGGTGTTCGCCGTATTTTTAGCGGAGCCGGTATCTGACCTGCTGGCCGTGTGCACAACTGTGACCTTGTTCTTTGCCACGGCATGGAAGCTGATGAATCCAAAGAAGCAGTAGGCTTTTACGTCTGGGCCAGGAAGTCAAACTGGGACAGATACAAATGATAGTATTCTCCTTTCTGGGCCAGGAGCTCCTCATGGGTTCCTCTCTCCAAAATGCCGCCCCGATCCACATACAGAATGCAGTCCGCATTTTTGATGGTGGAGAGCCTGTGGGCGATGATAAAAGAGGTACGGCCCTTTAACAGTTCATTTAACCCCTTCTGCAAGAGCAGCTCCGTTTCGGTGTCAATGCTGGATGTGGCCTCATCCAAAATCAGGATTCTGGGGTCCGCCAGCAATGCTCTTGCAAAGGAGATCAGCTGTCTTTGTCCTGCGGACAGACGGCTTCCCCTCTCGTTCACTTCCGTATCATATCCGTTTTCCATCTGAGAGATAAATTCATGGGCGCATACGGTTTTGGCAGCCTTGACCACCTGCTCGTCGGTGGCCTCTCTGTTGCCGTAGCGGATATTTTCCATAATCGTTCCCGCAAAGATAAAGCTGTCCTGCATCATAATGCCCATCTGGGTGCGCAGGGAGCGGATGGTCACACTGGAGATATCTATTCCGTCAATGAGGATGCGCCCGGACTCCACGTTGTAAAACCGGCTGATCAGATTTACAATGGTGGATTTTCCTGCGCCGGTGGGCCCTACAATGGCGTAGGTTTCGCCCTTGCCGGCCGTAAAATTAATGTGGTCTAAAATCCGATGTCCCTCCTCGTAGCAAAAGCACACATCCTGAAATTCCACCGTGCCCTGAATGGGAGGCATGGGTACCGCATCAGGAGCGTCCCGCACCAAAATGGGCTCGTCGATGGTCTCAAAAATCCGCTCCAGGTAGGAGATGGCCGTCAGCAGAGAGTTGTAAAAGCTTGCCAGGGTGTTGATGGGCGTCCAGAACCTGCTGATGTAGGCGGTGAACAAAACCAGGGTGCCTACGGTCAGTGTTGCGTCCGGAGCCAGAATCCAGCGTATGCCAAGCACATAGATGAAGGAGGTGGTGATGGCGGAGATGATATCCACGCTGGGCCCCATGGTAAAGTTAAACATCACCGCCCGCATCCAGGCCCTGCGGTAGCCATAGCTG
>NZ_CEWDFQ010000135.1:0-7718 GCF_982438285.1 Acetatifactor sp.
TTTTTACTTCTCTTTCTGTTTCAGTCATTAAAGTGCTTCCTCTTGGAAATTACTTATTTTTCATATATTGTTTCAACTGTTCATAAAAATTTTCTCGGGTTCCGGCCATAATTACAACAATAACCTTGTCCTCCAGATATGCAACAGTATATGCCAATTCATAATTTGTCTTATTGTAGTAAATATCATATCCATATACACCGGATAAATCACCTGTCTTTGACTCTCCCACCAAATGATTTTCACAAATTTTGTCTACAGCTTCCTGATACAGCGTTTTCAATCTTTTATCCTTCAGTTTCTTAAGAAATTTCGCCGCAGGAGGAAGAAATCTTACCTCCGTCATTCTTCCTCCTCCGCTCCAAAGACATCCTCATAAGTAGCAAACTCTGATTTTGAACCGGCAACCTGTTCTGCCTCAGCAAGCATTTCTTCCACTGCCGGACGAATTTCTTTCTGTGCAATTTTAAACCGTGCAAGTAAATCATCACCACTATATCCCTGTGCTATCAAATCTGCTAATATCTGCTCTGCAAACTCCCCGCCTGAATTTGTCTTTGCCGGACGAATTACCAGTTCATTACCTCTCACCATACATTCTGCTTCTGTATCAAATCCCAGCATAGTAAAGAACTTTTGAGGAATCGTGATCTGTCGCTTCGCAGAGATACTGACTTTCTTTATTTCCATAGGAACACTGCCTTTCTTTATTGCTGCTGGCATTCTCATGCCCTCCCTTCGTATGATATACAAGCTAAAACAGCTTATTCAAAATTGTTTCTTTGTTTCTTTGTTTCCAAGATTATTATATGAATATTTTAAATTTTTGTCAAATATATAATGTTGTCCATAGTGATTGCCAGAAATCCTTTTCCAAATGCGAATAAGCCTAAAACGAGCTATAAGAAAAGGGACATATCACTGATGCAGACATAGCAAATGACGATGCTCATCTGAATATGGAGCAGGAGCTTGCCCGTGTTCTGGTGCTGACACTTCCAAATGGAGACCTGTACAAAACCATGTCATTAACAAAGAATTTACAAAGCTGAAGGAGAAAGCTGATCTGCCTTATGTTGTATTCCATTTGCTCAGACATTCAAGCAACATGATTCGTATTTTTTTCATTCATTTTCTGCCTGGCACGAAAGGGCGGATGGCGTATCAGTTCCATTCCTCCTGCAGCAGAAAGTCCCGGATATTGCGGTGCTTGATCCCGTTGCGGCTCATATCAAATTCATCCAGGGTGATGACGTACTTAGGAAAGTTGTCGCGGATACGGTCATAGACGCCAAACTCCCGCCGGGTAGTATCTTCCGAGGCCAGCAGGTAAGCCACCTGGATATATAGCTTGTTCCCCTGATCCTCACATACGAAGTCAATCTCCTTGTCACCTGCCTTGCCAACGGTAACGGTGTACCCCCGGCGCAGGAGCTCCATGTAGACGATGTTTTCCAGCACCAGGTTGATATCCTTCATGTTGCCTCCGAACACGGCTTCCCGGATACCATGATCGGCCACATAGTATTTTTCATTCACGGTGAGTATCTTCCTGCCCTGCAGGTCCTGCCGCTTCACCTGGTAGAACAGAAAGGCGTTGGTGCAGGCCTTGATGTAACTCAGCACTGTCTCCGGGGATACGGACCGTCCCTCGCTTTTCAGATACTTGGAAATGGCGGTGGAGGAAAATGTGGTGCCAATGTTGGAGGTCACATAGGCAATGATCCGTTCCAGCATATCCACATCCCGGATGTTGTTTCTCTTGACGATATCTTTGAGTTCCACGGAGTTGAACAGGTCCCGCAAATACTGGCGGCTGGCCGTTTCGTCATAGCGCAGATTGGACAGATAGGGCATACCGCCCGCGGTCAGATACTTGCTGAAGCACTGGCGGTTATCTGTATTCGGGTAGACAGTGTGGTACAGCTCGATAAATTCCGCAAAGGAGAAGGGATAGACCACAAATTCCACATACCGTCCAACCAGATAGGTCGCCAATTCGCCGGAAAGCAGTTTTGCATTGGAACCGGTGATGTAAATATCACAGTCCAGTTCCACGCGAAAAGAATTGATACATTTTTCCCAGGCGTCCACCTCCTGTATTTCGTCAAAGAAAAGATAGACCTTGCCTTTGATTTCCGAAGCCCGGCGGATGATTTCATCATGGAGCGCCACGGCGGTACAGAGATGGGCGTTGCTCATATTCTCAAAGTTGATAGAGATGAACTGGCTGCTGTCCACACCGGAGGCGCATAGTTCCTCTTTAATCAGGTCCAGCATGACTGACTTGCCGCTTCGGCGGATACCAGTCAGGACTTTTACCAGGTCGTTTCCGATGAAAGGACGGATACGGCTCATATAGGTTTCCCGTTTAATCATATTGATCTGCCTCCCTTCTTGGGTTGTTTTTATAATATCACGGATATACTGGATTTTCAATCAACATAAATGATTTTTAACGGTTATAACTGATAAAACTTATATTTCGACATAGATTGACAGCTGAAATAGAAAGACTAACTATTAAAAGTCAAGTCTAAAATGAACATTTTATGAATGTTTTGCTTTTTTTTCCCTCGGTGTGAGGCAGATGCCATTCGGAATTTTTAAAGACAAAAAAGAAAGCATTGAAAAATCTAAGGATAAATCCTTTATTTTCAATGCTTCCAACGTCCCCGAGACGACTTGAACGTCCGACCTATCGCTTAGGAGGCGATCGCTCTATCCAACTGAGCTACGAGGACATTTATGAAAACCTGCTGATAAGCAGGAATCCAAACTTATTCAATTTTCCTCCGGCCCGCTACAGATCCTCCGGAAAATTAATTTTCCCCTGCAGCCAGATAATTCCCTTGAACCGTCTGCCAACCTGGGGTTCTCCAAACAAGTCTATTATATTAATACAAACGTCAAATGTCAATTCATTACAGCAAATTCTTAAAATATAAATTTTTTCCCCAGTGACATCATTGGAAGCCTCCTGCATGGAAACGATCTCTCCCAATATGGAATATTGATCGCATTCCACCCCATAAGGCATAAAATAGGTATCTACCAGGCTGAATACATCTTCCTTTTGAATCTTGCGGGAAATGGTGGTGTACATATCCATGTCCTCCAGGGTCAGAGTCTCAATAGCGTCCTCATCTCCCTTTCTGGCCGCCGCCAGAAGATTATTCCTGTTGGCAGAATTTTTCTTGACTCTCAGCTTCTGCTCCTCATCCTTTTGTATGGGCATCATAATACTGCCGCTTACGGAAAGAGCCGAAAGAGTCAGGGTGGTTCCTCTGATGGGAAGCTTTCCCGTAGTCTGTGCCTTTACATAAGGAATTCTGTTTTTCAGGTAAAAAATCAGGGATATCCCAACCTTGACGTCATCGCACACGCCGGCATAAGAATCCTTAGCCGCATGGCGCTCCACAGAGACATCCTCACGGGTTGTAATTCCGGTGCCGTTCAAATAGGGAAAATAATAGTCGTAAATAAATTTATCCTCCTCGTCAAATTCACCGCAGACTGTCACTCCCACGGAACCGGCAAAATTTTTGCTGAATTCTCCCAGCATAATTCCTTCCTGATTTAAAGTATATGCACGTTGATCGGAATTCATAATGACATCCGTCAACAAATTTCTTATTTTTTTACGGTCAGAATAATTACTGAATCCGATAGCACGCATATATCTATGCAAATCTTCACCTTCTCTCCCGATTTTACATTTTCATTTTACAAGGTATCAGGTATAATCCACAATTCTTCCCTGTAAAACGCCTTGTACATCTACATAGTACTTACTGAAATCATTGCCGTCCACATAGACACGGACTTCGCTGCCTGAAGTGATTACCGGCTCAGGATTTGTCCATATATTTTCACTTTTGAAGCGATAAATCATATCCTTGTAATCATCCCGATAGCTGCAGTAAACCACGTAGGGATGTGATCCATTTACAGAATAGCTGGTATTATAGCAGATTTTTTCCACCGTGGCAAAAACAAAATGTCCAGCCTCCAACAATCTTTTTTTCTTCTGGTTCCTTCTGGCAAAAAGGATCAGCGCAATGATGCAGATCAACAGAAAAATGCACCCAATCCCCACAAAGATACCTCCCATCAAAATATTGATTGTTCCTGTGGACACATTGTAAGGATCATCCGGCTGTACCAGCAGAGTAATCTCTTTTCCTTCATACATTCCGCTGCTGTATTCCCGAAGATTTACATTCTCATATGTTTTTCCGCCATAGGAATAGGTCACATACACTCTATGAGATATATCTCCATCTATATCCCGATAGCTCTCAATTTGAGTAATTTCAGCGCTGACCTTTACCGCTTCTTCCTGAAATCGTATGCTGGACGCCAGCAATATGATACCGATTATGAAGAAAATAAATCCTACCACTGCTAAAATGCCAAAAAACAATTTTAATACAATATTATTTTTTTTCATATGTGTTGTAATTTATTTTTGAGAAGGATATACTTTATCCTTTCCTCCCATATAGGGACGCAGCGCTTCCGGTATGCTGATACTGCCGTCCTGATTTACATTGTTTTCCAAAAATGCAATTAATCCTCTGGGCGATGCCAGAACAGTATTGTTCAAGGTATGCACAAAATAAGTTCCATTCTCTCCCTTGGTGCGGATGCCAAGCCGTCTTGCCTGAGCATCTCCAAGAGTAGAGCAGGAGCCTACTTCGAAATATTTTTTCTGTCTGGGACTCCATGCCTCCACATCACAGGATTTCACCTTCAGGTCTGCCAAATCGCCGCTGCAGCATTCCAGAGTGCGCACGGGTATATCCAGACTGCGAAAAAATTCTACCGTGTAGGTCCACATTTTATTGTACCAATCCATAGATTCTTCCGGTCTGCACAATACTACCATCTCTTGCTTTTCAAACTGATGTACCCGGTACACTCCTCTTTCTTCAATGCCGTGAGAGCCTACTTCCTTTCTAAAACAAGGAGAATAGGATGTCATGGTGATGGGAAGGCTTGCTTCCTTTACAATCTGTCCTTTAAATTTTCCAATCATGGAATGCTCGGAGGTGCCGATCAAATACAAATCCTCCCCTTCGATTTTATACATCATGGCTTCCATCTCGGCAAAGCTCATCACACCATTTACCACGCTGCTGCGGATCATAAAAGGGGGAATACAATAAGTGAATCCCTTATCAATCATAAAATCCCTGGCATAGCTTATCATGGCAGAATGAATTCTGGCAGCGTCTCCCATCAGGTAATAAAAGCCGTTTCCGCTGGTGCGCCCTGCGCTCTCCTTATCCAAGCCATTTATGCTGTCCAAAATGTCCGCATGGTAGGGCACCTCAAAATCAGGCACAAGGGGCTCCCCAAATTTTTCTATTTCCACATTTTCACTATCGTCCCTGCCGATAGGAACAGAAGCATCTATTATATTGGGAATCACCATCATAATTTTTGTGATCTTCTCCTGAAGCTGCGCCTCTTTCTCCTCCAGCTGGGCAAGTCTCTGTGCTCCTGCTGTCACCTGGGCTTTTTTTTCTTCTGCCTCTTCCTTTTTCCCCTGTGCCATCAAAGCGCCGATTTCCTTGGATATTTTATTGCGGGAAGCACGCAGGTCATCTGCCTCCTGCTTTACCTTCCTGCTCTCTGCATCCAGCTGGATCACTTCATCCACCATGGGAATTTTGGAATCCTGAAATTTCTTCCTAATATTTTCCTTCACAACCTCAGGGTTTTCTCTGAGAAATTTAATGTCTATCATAGCTTCCTCCCTTTTATCGGTTTTTAATCTAACTAGGTACTTGTCGCAAACGCCTATTTAATCCAATGCTTTTTCAATATAAATATTGTGTACCTTGACGAGGTCCTTAATCAATACACCCTCTACATCATTTCCTGCTTTATCCTTTATAATGCGCAACACTGGTCTCTCATGGAAATTTTTGTTTTGAGACAAAACTACTCCCACTTCTCCTTCGTTGGTTAGAACATGTGTTCCCGATGGATATACTGCCGTGAAGCCCAGGAAAGTGTCTACAATTTCAGCATCAAATAAAATATCTTTATAATTTTTTAAATATTCGATAGCCTCATACACCTTTACTCTTTTACAGCCAATTCCGCATATCATTTCGTCGAAAGCGTCGCATACATTTACAATTCTGCATTCAAATGGAATCTCTCTGATCCGTAAAGGGAAACCAGAGCCATCCAGTCTCTCATGATGATACAATACAATATTTTTGCTGATTTTTGAAATCCAGTCTTCCGTCTTTAAATTACTGAAGCCATATACAGGATGCTTTTTATATTCTGCAATCTGCTGTTTTTTCATGGATTCCAAAGCAATATCATTGAAATCCACTGTAATATATCTGAGCCCTATGTCGTGAAGCAGACAGCCTACGCCGATTTCATGAATCATACTTTTGTCTGCCTTAAGCTTCAGCGCCGTAAGAATGGCAAAGGTACATACACTGATAGAGTGCTCATAGAGATCAGAGCTTCTCTCCTTGATGTCAAAAACCTTTTCTATGACCTGATCTTCTTCTAAAATACTGGAAATAATTCGATCCGTCTCTAAACTTAATTCTTCCAGTTCCTGATTATGATGATAGGTATGTCTCTCCAAAATATCCCGGACCTTTGATTTAATATTTTCCTCGGTCTCTGAGCGCAGAATGACCAGCTCGCCCTCCTCCATTTTTTCTTCCTTCACGTATACATAGAAAATCCCAAGCTCTATGATCTTATCAATATATTCCTTTTTCAGTTTCGCCCCTTCCGGAAGCATAATCTGATAATCCCATGTCATAATGGGTTTTGCTAAAATTTCTCCACCCTTAAGTTCGTCAATTCTTTTTAATTCCATTTATACTTCCCCCATTGCCATTGACAATGCTTCCTCTTCTTCCTTGCCAAGAGAAATAGAGCTTTCCCCTCCTTTTATTTCTTTGGTATAGGAATAGCAGCCTTCTGTGCTGTGAACAGAATTGATAATAAATCCATTATTATTCTCATCAAGCAGTGCCAGGCAGAAGCTTAACTGTCCTCCCATTTGATTGAATGCGTCGTATTTTACCAGGCCCATTTTCTGAAATGCAGATTCCATATTTCTATATAGGGTACGGATATCCTTCTTATTCTTTTCTGCAATTTCTTTTAAGCTTTTATTGTCCTCAAATAACGCTGCGATATCCTGCTCCAGGCTGCCTCCATCCTTTCCCGTCAAAAACTGATCCAGCCTCTTTTTCATTTTTCTGATTTTTCTTAAAAGGGTAACAGATATCACAATAAATATTAGAAGAAGGACTGCCAGTATAGCCATTCCAATCAACAGATATCCCAAATCAAACGCGCCCAGTCCTATCTGATTTAAAAAATTACTGTAATTTGCACTCATTTTATCCGATTTCAATTTCTCCTCTGTACTTTATTTATTACTTCCCGATCATTTCAAGCAGCCTGTCCAAATCTTCATGGCTGTAAAATTCAATTTCAATTTTTCCTGCTCCCTCACCCTTTGCGGATACGATCACTTTTGTGCTGAGCTTTTGCTTTAGCTTTTCCTCTATATCCAGATAGATGGCCTGCAGCGCTTTATCATCCATTTTTTTCTGCTTGGCAGGCTTATGTAGATTTTTTACCAGCTTTTCCACATCTCTGACACTGAGCTTTTCATCAAAAATTTTTACCTCTTTACACCGTTTACCGAGCATTTCATC
>NZ_CEWDFQ010000136.1:0-7696 GCF_982438285.1 Acetatifactor sp.
GCTTTTGCAGAATAAAATGAAAATTATCCACAAATAATCAACAGGCTGTGTATAACTTTAAGTGAATAAAATTATGTGTATATCTATGTGGATAATGTGAAAAAAATTTTTTTTGACTGGATGGAATCCTCTTACTTGTTGATTTTTCTTGATTTTTCAGTATTTTCCCTTGACACGGACTTGATTTTTTTATACAATCAATATGCTATTTTCCTGACGGCAGGCATGAAAAGAGATGCCTGTTACTGAAAAAATTGAGTTTACCTTTTTAGATAAGGTGTAAGAGAAGGAGGTGCCTTTCCATGAAGATGACATATCAGCCGAAGAAGCGTTCCCGTTCTAAGGTACACGGTTTCAGAGCCAGAATGAGTACTCCTGGCGGAAGAAGAGTTTTAGCAGCAAGACGCGCAAAAGGAAGAAAGAAATTATCCGCATAGGTCACAGAAATGTGGCCTTTTTTTCTCTTCATTGAGAAAACAGGAGTGTATCATGAAATTCTCTGAGTCTTTGAAAAAGAACCACCAGTTCCAATTCGTTTATAAAAACGGCAGATCTTATGCCAATAAATATTTGATTATGTATGTAAAGGAAAATGGCTTTTCGAAAAACAGAGTTGGAATCAGTGTGAGCAAGAAGGTTGGAAACAGTGTTGTAAGACATCGTGTTACAAGACTGGTGAGAGAAAGCTACCGATTACATGAAAGTATATTCAATAGTGGTTTGGATATTGTAATCATCGCAAGAAAAAGTGCCGCTTCCGCAGGATATGAAGAGGTGGAAAGTGCGCTGCTGCATCTTGGAAAACTGCATCAAATTATAAAAGTTTATTTTTATTTTGATGAAAGAGTTTGATAAAGAATATGAAAAAACTATTGATTGCAGGCATCAGATTTTATCAAAGATATATATCGCCTTTGAAAAGCACAAAGTGTCCTTATGTTCCCACCTGTTCTCAGTATGGGCTGGAAGCCATTCAAAAATACGGTGCTTTCAAGGGAACGCTGTTAGCTGTGTGGAGGATTTTAAGATGTAATCCCTTTTCAAAGGGCGGTTATGACCCTGTGCCTTAATCTGGTCCGGCAATGCTAGGAGGATAAATGAACATATTTTTCTTAACCCAGAACACCACTCCCATTATAGGTCAGGTGGCGTGGGTGCTTGGTAAAATCATGGAAGCAATTTTTACGGTCATTGATTTTATCGGGATTCCCAATATTGGTTTAGCCATCATTTTGTTTACTATTGTAGTAAACCTTTTGATGATGCCACTCACAATTAAGCAGCAGAAATTTTCCAAGCTTTCTGCAAAGATGAATCCTGAAATACAGGCGATTCAGGCGAAGTATAAGAATAAAAAGGATAATGAGTCTACCATGGCTCAGAATCAGGAAATTCAAGCGGTGTATGCAAAGTATGGTGTTTCTCCTACCGGAAGCTGTCTGTATCTTTTGATTCAGATGCCTATCTTGTTTGCATTATACCGAGTGATCTATGCAATTCCTGCCTATGTTACGAAGATAGGAGATACCTTTCGTGTGCTTGCGGATAAGATTATATCTGTGGATAACGGCAGCTTTCTCCAAAATTCCGGTGTGGACAGCATTGCAAGCACTGTATCCATGTATGGGACAAACATGACGGACGGCAATCTGCAGAACGGCATTATAGACGTTCTCAATAAGCTTTCCTCCTCGGATATGTCTATTATTTCTAATCATTATGGATTGGCTTCCCTGACCTATGAGGGAGAGCTTATATTAAGCAATGAGACCACAAGAGGACTGCTGGATACCTATAATAATTTTCTTGGCCTGAATATAGGAGATTCTCCCTGGCATTTGATTACGGAGGCATTTGCAAACGGAGCCTGGCTGGTGGTGATCGGAGCTCTGGCAATTCCTGTTCTTTCCGCCGTGACACAGTGGGTGAACGTAAAGCTGATGCCGCAGCAGACTCCTTCAGACAACAAAAATGATCAAGCTTCCACTATGGCTTCTTCTATGAAAACCATGAATATGATTATGCCGATTATGTCTGCCTGGTTCTGCTTTACCCTTCCCTCCGGTATGGGACTTTACTGGGTGGCCGGAAGCGTGGTCAGAAGCATTCAGCAGGTGGTCATCAACAGGCATATCGACAAGATGGATTTTGATGAAATTATTCAGAAAAATTCTGCAAAGAGTGCGAAAAAGCTGGAGAAGATGAAGGAAAACCAGGAAAAGCTCAATGCCTATGCCAATATGAATACCAGAAATATTCAAAAGAAGGCAAATATTTCTTCCGGAATGACAGAGGAGGAAAAGGAAGAGGCCATGAGGAAGGCCACAGAGTATTATAACAGCGGCGCAGCAAAGCCGGGAAGCATGATGGCCAAGGCAAACATGGTGAGACAGTACAACGAGAAGAATAACAAAAGCAGCAAGGAAAATACGGACAAAAAATAATGGGAGGGTTTCGTATATGGAATATATTGAAGTATCTGCCAAAACAGTAAGTGACGCAATCACAGAAGCTTGTCAGAGACTTGAGGTTACCAGTGATAAGCTTGATTATCAGGTTGTGGATGAGGGATCAAGCGGATTTTTGGGAATCGGCTCCAGACCTGCTGTGATCAGGGCCGCAGCAAAGTGTTCCGTTACGGATAACGCTAAAAATTTTCTGAATCAGGTTTTCGATGCCATGAATATGACGGTTGCTGTTCAGATCGAATATGATGAAGAAAATCATTTTATGAATATTGATTTAAGCGGAGATGAGATGGGGGTCTTAATTGGAAAAAGAGGACAGACTCTGGATTCTCTGCAGTATCTGGTGTCCCTGGTGGTCAATAAGGATGCGGAAAGCTATATTAAGGTAAAGGTTGACACAGAAAATTACAGGCAGAGAAGAAAGGAAACCTTGGAAAATCTTGCAAAGAATATTGCATATAAGGTAAAGAGGACAAAGAGGCCGGTTTCGCTGGAGCCTATGAATCCTTATGAGAGACGTGTGATTCATTCGGCGCTGCAGAATGATAAATATGTGACCACCCACAGCGAAGGGGAGGAGCCCTTTAGAAGAGTGGTTGTCACATTAAAAAGAAAAGAGAATTTATAAGAAAAAAGACCGGATATATGACAGGATTCGTATATCCGGTCTTTTCAGAAGGCTTTCGGGATGTTTTTGATTTTGAAAGGGATATCATAATGAATACGGATACCATAGCGGCCATTGCCACGGCCCTTTCAGATTCCGGCATTGGGATCGTCCGCATCAGCGGAGAAAACGCAATTGCAGTGGGAGATGCTGTTTTTCGAACGAAAAAGGGAGAAAAAAGGCTAAGAAGCGTTAAAAGCCACACTATACATTACGGGTTTATTGTAGATGAGCAGGAAAATATTGTGGATGAGGTAATGGCGGCAGTGATGCTGTCTCCCCATACCTATACCAGGGAGGATACGGTGGAAATCAACTGCCACGGGGGAGTCCTTGTGATGCAGAAAATTCTGGAGACGGTTCTTAAAAATGGAGCCAGAATGGCCCAGCCGGGAGAATTTACAAAAAGAGCTTTTTTGAATGGCAGAATCGATCTTTCCAAGGCGGAGGCCGTGATGGATTTGATTCATGCCCAGAATGAGTATGCTCTTTCCTCATCGATCAATCAGCTGAGGGGAGAGCTTTCACAGCAGGTAAAGAAGCTTAGAGCTGATATTTTATATGAAATTGCTTTTATTGAATCGGCTTTGGATGATCCGGAGCACATCAGTCTGGAGGGCTATCCGGGGAGACTTTTGGAAAAGGTGAATTCTCTGTGCGAAGAGATAGAAAAGCTTATTTCCACCGCAGATAACGGAAAGAGAATAAAGGAGGGAATTTTCACCGTAATTGTGGGAAAACCAAATGCGGGAAAGTCTTCTTTGATGAATCTTCTCACTGGGGAAGAAAAAGCCATTGTCACGGAGATTGCGGGCACTACCAGGGATGTGCTGGAGGAGTATATCAGTCTTCATGGGATTGGATTTCATGTAATAGACACTGCGGGAATTCGGGATACCCAGGATACTGTGGAAAAGATAGGTGTGGAAAAGGCAAAAAAATACGCTTCAGATGCGGATTTGATTGTGTATATGGTGGATGTATCTGTGGAGCTGGATGAAAGCGACAGAGAAATTATTTCCCTGATTGGAGAAAAGAATGCTGTTATTTTATTGAATAAGAGTGATTTGAAAAATATTGTGACAGAAGAAAAGCTGAATGCCTTGATAGAGGAGGTGCTTCCAGGGCATAAAAGGATACCTATGATAAAAACCTCTACCCTTGAAAAAACGGGAATCGATTTATTTGAAAATACAGTGCGGGATATGTTTTTCCAAGGGGATATTCAGAGCAATCATCAGATTGTGATTACGAATCTGCGCCATAAGGCGGCTTTGCAGGAGGCCTGTGAAAACCTTTATCTGGTGAGAAAAAGTATTTTAGAGGGAATGCCCGAGGATTTTTATTCCATTGATTTGATGAGCGCTTATGCTTCTCTTGGAACCATTATAGGCGAAGAGGTGGGAGAGGATTTGATTGAGGAAATCTTTTCTAAGTTTTGTATGGGAAAGTAAAGTGACAGGACAGTATGGGAGTGAAATGTGCAATGAGTGAAGTACGTAAGAAGGCGGATGTATGTGTGGTGGGCGCCGGCCATGCAGGCTGTGAGGCAGCCTTGGCCTGTGCCAGACTGGGACTTAAAACGGTTATTTTTACGGTCAGTGTGGACAGTATTGCCTTGATGCCCTGTAATCCCAATATCGGCGGCACCTCGAAGGGGCATCTTGTGAGAGAGCTGGACGCCTTGGGAGGAGAGATGGGGAAAAATATAGATAAGACCTTTATTCAATCTAAGATGCTGAATGTCTCAAAGGGTCCGGCCGTTCACTCCCTGCGTGCCCAGGCTGATAAGGCGGAGTATTCCAGAGCCATGAGAATGGTGTTGGAAAATCAAAAAAATCTCTGGATTCGCCAGGCGGAGGTTTGTGAGCTTTTGTGGGAAGATGAAGAAATCGGCGAGGATGCCTCTTCCTCTTTTCAAAAGAAAATTACGGGCGTAAAGACTTTTACGGGAACCATTTATGAGTGTAAGGCTGTGATTCTCTGTACGGGAACTTATCTGCGGGCCAGATGTCTGTGCGGAGAGGCCATAACCTATACAGGGCCAAATGGACTCCAGGCGGCAAATCATTTGACGGATTCCCTGAAAAAAATGGGAATTGTAATGAGGCGGTTTAAGACAGGGACTCCTGCCAGAATGGACAGGCGAAGCATTGATTTTTCCAAGATGGAGGAGCAGTTGGGGGATGAAAGGATTATTCCCTTTTCCTTTTCCACGGATCCGGAAGCCATACAGAAGGAGCAGGTTTCCTGTTATTTGACCTATACCAATGAAAGAACCCACGAGATCATCAGAAATAATTTGGACCGTTCCCCTATTTATGCGGGAATTATAGAGGGTACAGGACCAAGGTATTGTCCCTCTATTGAGGATAAGGTGGTAAAATTTGCAGAGAAGGAAAGGCATCAGGTTTTTATAGAGCCTGAGGGACTTTCTACCAATGAAATGTATGTGGGAGGCATGTCTTCTTCTCTTCCGGAGGATGTACAGCTTGCCATGTATCGGACAGTGCCCGGGCTGGAGCATTGTGAGATGGTGAGAAACGCTTATGCCATTGAGTATGACTGTATTGATGCAAAGCAGCTTTATCCTACGCTGGAATTTAAAGATATCAAGGGACTTTTCAGCGGCGGACAGTTTAATGGAAGCAGCGGTTATGAGGAGGCTGCCTGTCAGGGTTTGGTGGCCGGCATAAATGCTGCTATGGAACTTCTGGGAAGAGAACCCTTTATTTTTGACCGTTCCGAAAGCTATATCGGAGTCTTGATCGATGATCTGGTCACGAAGGATAACAGGGAACCCTATCGGATGATGACCTCAAGGGCGGAATATCGTCTGCTTCTGCGTCAGGATAATGCGGATCTGCGCCTTAGGGAAAAGGGATACCAGGCTGGCCTGGTTTCAAAGGAACAGATGGATGCACTCCTTCGGAAAAAAGAGCTGATAGAGAAGGAGATGGAGCGTTTGAAGCATACTATTGTGGGGGCAAATAAAGAGATACAGCTCTTTTTGGAAGCTCACGGAAGCTCTCCTTTAAAAACTGCGGCTTCTTTGGCAGAATTAATGTGCAGGCCTGAATTGAGCTATGAAAAGCTGGCTGAAATTGACAAGGAGAGAACCCTGTTTTCCATGGAGCTTACCGGAAAGCCCTCTCTTCCTGCCCAGGTCATTGAACAGGTTGAGATTGAGATCAAATATGAGGGCTATATTGTCCGCCAAAAACGTCAGGTAGAGCAGTATAAAAAGATGGAGAAAAAGAAGATACCGGAGGGACTGGATTATGATCAGGTGCCGTCCCTTCGTCTGGAGGCAAGGCAGAAGCTGAAGGAATTTAAGCCTGTGTCTGTGGGGCAGGCTTCCCGGATTTCAGGGGTGTCTCCTGCGGATATTTCTGTACTTCTTGTTTTTTTGGAGCATTATAACAAAGCATGAAGTTTTGGAGGATCGCTTTGAATAAAGAATATAATACGGTGCAGTTTGAAAAAGATTTAAAAGAATTTGGCATAGAGCTTTCAGAAAAGCAAAGGGAACAGTTTCTTTTTTATTATGAAATGCTGTTTGAAAAAAATAAGGTGATGAATCTTACGGCCATTACGGACTATGATGAGGTGATGAAAAAGCATTTTGTTGACAGCGTCTCTTTGGTTCGTGCCTTTGACATGAAGAGAAGGATTTCAGTCGTTGATGTGGGAACGGGAGCGGGTTTTCCGGGACTTGCTTTGAAGATTGTGTTTCCTGATTTAAGGGTGACCCTTGTAGATTCCTTAAATAAAAGAGTACTATTTTTAAAGGAAGTAATTGACAAACTGGGTTTGAAGGAAGTTACGGCGCTGCATGGAAGGGCTGAGGATCTGGCAAGGCAGAAAGAGCTGAGAGAACGATTTGATCTGTGTGTTTCCAGAGCTGTTGCAAATCTTTCTACTCTTTCAGAATACTGCCTTCCTTTTGTGAAGGTGGGCGGCAGCTTTGTTTCTTATAAATCTGAGAAAATTTCTGAAGAGCTTCCTCTTGCAGAAAATGCCATACAGGTTTTAGGGGGAAAAATCAAGGATCAGGTTTCCTTTTATCTCCCAGATTCTGATATTTACAGAAATCTGTTTGTTGTGGAAAAAATAAAGCAGACTCCAAAAAAATTTCCCAGGAAGGCAGGAATTCCTGGGAAAGAACCTTTGTAATTATGAATTTAAAAATAACTGAATGGCAGATAGTGTTTCCTCGGGCCGTTCCAGATGGGGGAGCTGCTTTGTTTTTTCGATAAAAGTGGTTTCAATTGCGCCGTTGTAATACACGTAATTGTCGATGATGGTATCAATGTCTGCTTTTTCCTTTCCGGAAATGAGATAAATGCTGTTATTGATTTCCTTTAAGGCGTGCAGGATGTTGATGTTTGTGTATCTTCCCACATAGCTGGCATAGGAATGCTTAGAGTGGTAATCTGTGGTGTGGGCGGCTTCCATATAAGAGAGGATATCCTTTTCTTCTATTTTATATGGGTTGTAAAAGTAACTTTCTTCAAATAATTTTTGAAAAGCCGTTCTTCCTGTCTGCATATTGTAGAGA
>NZ_CEWDFQ010000137.1:0-7680 GCF_982438285.1 Acetatifactor sp.
AGGTCCTATAGCATACGTTGACAGTAAAGAGTGCATTATACCAAATAAATATATTGTACTTGGCTTGGCGTATCGTTTGATCTTGATTCCTCTGGAGCTTTTGACGGCAGGAAATGTTTTTTTGGCTACATTGCTCTCAGAAGTAATTGCCGCAGGAGCCATTTTCCTGGCGACCGTTTTATGCAAAATATGTATAAAAAATTCTATAGGAGCAGGAGACATTAAGCTGTTTCTCGTTATGGGATTGTTCCTGAGTCTTGATGGAATATGGGCCGCTATGCTTTTTTCCCTGGTTGTCTGCTTTTTTCAGGTTATTTTCCTGTTGGCTACAAAGCGGAAAACAAGAAAAGACAGTATTGCTTTTGGCCCCGCAGTAACAATAGGAACATTGTTATCAATATTTATGACGGGAATGTAGAGGGATAGATTAATATGAAAAATTATAAATTTCTGGTGCCCATAGCGCTCATTTTGGTGTTTGCAGCATCTATTTACATGAAGATAGACAGCAACGCGGATAGGCAAAGAGCATATGCAGAATCCGTGGAAGCTGCAAGAGACGCAAGGAGTATGGGTGTTTGGGTGGATGCTGAGAAATATTATAAAGAAGCCTTACAGAATAATGATTATCCTGAATTGTGGGTGGAGCTGGGCGAAATGTATGTTGAGGCCAATATGAGCAGAAAAGCAATCAGCTGGGGTGAGGACGCTGTTTCTGCATATCCAAAGGCGACTTGCGTGTATGAGTATCTTGCTTCCGTATATGCGCTGTATGGGGAATACGTTGCATGTTTTAATTTATATGACAAGGCGGCCAAACTGGGAATTGTTTCAGAAAAGCTGGAAGCGGAAATAGACTCTATTGAATATGTATATAGTGAAACGGGCCAGTATGAAAATGCAGGAATATACAGTGGAGGCTATTGTCCTGTACAGACAAACTCTTACTGGGGATATACAGATACAACAGGAAAGCTTACGGTAAAGACCCAATATCAGTATGCTGGCCCGTTCTCATCAGATGTGGCGCCAGTTATAGATCAGGATGGAGAGGCGTATTTTATAGATGCCGAAGGGAACAAAAAAATTGCGGTGCCAAACCTTAAGAATATTCAAGTATTGGGTTTGCTGGAAAATAATGTGTTTTCTGCTTATGACGGCGAGGTTTGGAATTTTTATAATAGGGAAGGAGAATGTCTGTTTGGGGGATATGAGGATGCTTCTTCTATAGGAAATGGGGTGGCTGCAGTAAAGAGCAATGGCAAGTGGACAATCGTCAACAGCGCAGGCGAGGCAATCATTTCAGATACATTTGATTCTGTGATAAGTGATGAAAAAGGAATCGTCTGCAGACTAGACCGGCTTTTTGTGGAAAAAAGCGGCTTGTTTTATATGATAGATTCCAAAGGAGAGCGAATTACAGAGCAGGCATATCAAAATGCAGATATATTTAATGCTAACGGCTGGGCTGCAGTTGAAATAGACGGAGCGTGGGGATTTGTGAATGTTGACGGAGAAATAGAAATAGAACCACAGTATACTAATGCAAAAAGCTTTTCCAACGGATATGCAGCAGTAGAAACGGTCAATGGCTGGGGCTATATTGATACAGACAACAATCTGGTCCTTGGGGGTACATATGTGAATGCAATGGATTTTAACAGTAATGGTGCCGCTTATATAAATGAAGTAGCAGGCTGGAAGCTGATCGTTTTATACAAATATAATCACTAAGGAGGACGTAATGGAATTTACATATGAGAACCAAGGTACGAGTACCTATTTAGTATACAAGATATCGGAAAGCGATAATTTGGACACCCTGAGTCTCGGAATGCTCACAAATAATACCATTACGGGCCTGATTCCGGCGGTATTTACGCAGATGGATGGAGAACGGTTCATTAAATACAACGTTACCGCAAAAGTATCTGTCAAACAATTTTTTTCAGGCATTGTAAATAAAAAAAGGCTGACAGGGGTTTTTTCCGGGATCGTAAATGCAATGATATCTGCGGAAGAATATATGATTAATCCAACCAATATATTATTGGACCTTGATTATATTTATACAGATGTCTCTACATGCGAGACGAATCTGGTTTGCCTGCCGATCATGAAAGAGCAGCCACAGACGGTGGATCTTGGAAAATTATTTAAGATTATTGTATTCAGCACACAGTTTGACCAGACAGAGAATTGCGATTATGTGGCAAAAATTATTAATTATTTAAATAGTTCTCCTGTCTTTTCATTAGAAAACTTTAAATCGGTATTGGATGGAATTATGACGGATGTTCAGCCTGTACGACAACCTACAGTACAGGTTCCTATACAGCAGCCGTCAGTACAGCCTCCTGCGCAGCAGCCTGCAGCACAGAAACCCATATTGGAGTCTTCTGCGCAGCAGCCGCTGGTACAGGAACTTGCAGTACAGACTTCCATACCTCAGCCAAAAGTATCTTCATCAGCGGCACAGATTCCAGTGCCTCAGGCGGAGGCATTCCGGCAGACGATACCGCAGCAAACCCAGGCTGCAAAGCCAGGTGCGAATCCTCAGGAAAAAAAGATCAGTATGATGACTTTGCTGACACATTACAGCAAAGAAAATAAAGAGTTATATAAAAAGCAGAAAAATGAAAGAAAAAATAGTGGAAAGACTGGGAAAAAAAGTGAAAAAAAGCAGATAAATGCCGGATTTGCAATTCCTGGGCAGGAAATGCCTGATGGGAAAGCAGCAATTCCCCAACCTGAAAAAGCACAGACGACCCAACCGTCAGTCCCCCTTGGTACAGCGCAGATACCCGTACAGCTGCCGCAGACACCGCCCGCTGCAGCGAAACCTGTTTATGCAGTGCAGCAGCCGTCTGTCAATTTTGGGGAAACGACAGTATTAAATGCTTCCAATGGCATTGGTGAGACGACCGTGCTCAGTGCGGTGAATTCACAAATTGAGACAAGGCCTTTTTTATTGCGCAGTAAGGATCAGTCAAAGGTCATAATTGACAAGCCGGTATTCCGTATTGGCAAAGAGCGAAGTTATGTGGATTATTTTATAGGAGACAATTCCGCTATCAGCAGAAGCCATGCAAACATAATTATTCGGGGAGAGGAATACTACGTAGTGGACACAAATTCAACAAACCATACTTATGTAAACGGCATGATGATACAGAGCAATGTGGAGACAAAGCTTTCACATGGGACAAAGATTCAGTTTGCAAATGAAGAATTTGAATTCCGGCTTTACTAAAACACAGAAGGCGGCTTTTCTTTGGATTTGGATTCTGCTTATGCTTATCATTTTGTATTGCTTTAAGGACGGCGTAAGTGGAAATGATTTTTGGTGGCATATTAAGGCTGGCGAGTGGATATGTACCCATAAAACGGTGCCAAAACAGGATATATTTTCCTGGTATGGCATGGAGCAGCATATTCCATGGACTGCGCATGAATGGCTGGCAGAAGTAATACTTTATAAGATATTTCAGTTAGGCGGCTCCAATGGGGTTTACCTTTTCTCCATGGCATTAGGCGTTATTTTTCTGAACATCAGCTATCTGGAGGGCGGAAAATATGTTGGCAGAAATTTTGTCTTTTGCGGTATTTTTTATGCAGTATATGCTGTCATAGTGTATATGTTCTTTTACGGCAGACCTCAGATATTCAGTTTTATGTTTTTGTTTGCGGAGTTAAAAATACTGTACCGATTTTACGATGCCCCGAAAACCAGGAGTATTTATTTTATTCCGTTTTTGTCCTGCTTATGGAGTAATATTCATGGGGGCTCGTCTTGCATGGTTTATGTTTTGTGTTTGATTTTTTTGACAGCAGGCACTTTTGAATTTCGAATGGGGCGCGTGGCGGCAAAAAAGTGGGACAGAAACAGCAGGATGAAATTAGCAGTTGTTACAATTACGTCAGTATTGGCTCTTTTAATAAATCCCATTGGGGCAAGCGTGTTGAAATATCCTTATAGTAACCTCAGTGATACTATTTCAATGAAATTGATTAGCGAATGGTCGGCGCCGGATGCAAAAGATATAGGTCAGTTAATTTTGTTTTTTCTTCCTATTGTGCTGATGGCCATAGGCTTTATTACAGAAGAAATGGAAATCAGGCTTATTGATTTGCTGATATTTGCTGGATTTCTTTATCTTTTTTTTCGAAGCCAGAGATTTATTATTATGTGGAGCCTGGCCGCAAATTTTTGTTGTATGAGGTATGTGCCTCAAATTCGTATTAAGGAGATGACAACAAAGGCAGAAAAGCGATTGATGGCTTTGCTGACTGCTGCAACGCTGCTTCTTTGTGTTTGTACTGTAGGGATAATTGCACAAAATATCCATAATGGCGTACGTATGGTCAAAACAGAAATGTCCGATGAAATGCTGGAGGCAGTGAAGGAGGAAGCCATTACAGCCCTGTTTAATGAATACAATTACAGCGGTGAGCTTATTTTTAATGAAATTCCGGTATTCTGGGACAGCAGGGCAGATTTATTTGCAGGAAATATTTTGGGAGATGCCAGTGCATTGATGTATCTACAGAATATCACAGGAAATGCAGAAGATTTTGCAGAGAAAGTCATTGAAAAATATGGATTCGATTCATTCTTACTGATGAAAGAAAGACCCTTGTGTACTTACTTACTAAGCCATCCGGAAAAATATTCTGTTAAATATTACGATGGACAAGCCCTATTTTTTATAAAAACACGTTGAATGCTTGGTTTCATAGGAGGTCACATGAATTTTATTATTGCTGCGGATACGGACATAGGATTGGGAAAAAATACAAATCAAGATAGCCTGTCGGTAAAGGTTATGAATACCCGGCAAGGGAAAATGGTATTTGCAATTTTGTGTGATGGAATGGGAGGACTGGAAAGGGGAGAGATTGCCAGCGCCTCGGTAATTCGGGCGTTCGATAACTGGGTCCGCCAGACGTTGCCAGGTTTATGTGTCTCGCAGCTAAACGATGAAATGATACGTTTCCAGTGGGAAAATGTGCTTAAGGAGCAAAATATCCTGCTGCACCAGTATGGCAGAAAACACAATGTGACATTGGGAACTACTGCGGTTATTTTGATGGTCACGCAGAGCAGATACTATCTCATGAATGTTGGTGATTCCCGTGCATATGCAATTGGCGATTCCCTGATACAGCTTACGCGGGATCAAACGCTTGTTGCCCGGGAAATCGAACTTGGAAATATGACATATGAACAGGCATTACAGGATCCGAGACGGAACGTGCTGCTGCAATGTATTGGTGCCTCTGATATGGTATTTCCGGAAATGTTTTTTGGCACACCATATGCAGGGCAGGAATTCATGCTTTGCTCCGATGGCTTTCGGCATGAGATATCCGGAGATGAGATTTACGCAGAGCTTGCTCCGGATATTAATTTAAATGCAGATGAAATGCAGAGGCATCTTCGCAAATTAATTGAATTGAACAAACAGCGCAAGGAGAGAGATAACATTTCTGCATTGCTTATTCGAACATTCTAAGGAGGAAATTTAAATGCTTGAGATAGGATCGATTCTGGACGGCAAATACAAAATTCTGAATAAAGTTGGTCAGGGTGGTATGAGCGTCGTTTACCTCGCTATGAATGAGAAGGCAAATAAGCAATGGGCGGTAAAAGAAGTTCGCAAGGACGGTGTTCTGGATTTTGAATCTGTCAAGCAAGGGCTGATAGCGGAGACGGACATTCTGAAAAAACTCAGTCATCCTAATCTCCCAAGTATTATTGATGTAATTGATACGGATGAATCCTTTATTATTATCATGGACTACATTCAGGGCAATTCGCTGAACAAGGCGCTGGAAGAATACGGCGCCCAGCCTCAGGAAAATGTCATTGAATGGGCAAAGCAGCTATGTGATGTGCTGGGATATCTGCATAGCCGAAATCCCGCGATCATTTATCGTGATATGAAGCCTGCCAATATTATGCTGAAGCCTGACGGAAATGTTATGCTGATAGATTTCGGTACGGCAAGAGAATATAAAGAAAAGAATTTGGCGGATACCACATGCCTTGGTACCGTGGGTTATGCAGCGCCGGAGCAGTTTGGGGGCATGGGGCAGACAGATGCGAGAACAGATATCTACTGTCTGGGCGCCACGTTGTATCATCTTGTCACAGGTATGAATCCTTGTGAACCACCTTATGAAATAAAGCCGATACGAGAAATCAATCCCGCATTGTCAGGCGGACTGGAAAGGATCATTTTAAAATGTACACAGCGTGATCCAAATGACCGCTACCAATCGGCAGCAGAAATGATGTATGCGCTTGAGCATTATGAAGAAATGGATGACATTCACCGGAAAAAGCAAAAGCGGAAGCTGGGATTATTTCTTTCTACGGTGGGATTTTCTGCTGCATTCGCTGGAGTTTCCCTTTGGGGATACCTCTCCGCTGAGGAAAAGAAAAGTGACAACTATGATTATATTATGGCAAATGCCTCTTCGGTAGAGGATTACTATGAGGCTATTTTAACGGACCCCGTTCGAACGGAGGCATATTTGGGTTCGGATGATTACAGGGGACTTGTTTCCTATCTGCTTTCGGATGGAGAATTGAGTGCAGAGGAGAATGCAGTACTTGTCAAACTAAGGGGCGGTCTGGACGAACAGGACGCTCGGGGATATACCTATACGGTTGACGTCCTGGAGCAGCTTCAAACTGGAAATCCTACGGGATATGCGCAGGTTTGCTATGAGATTGGAGAGGCATATTTGTTTTACTATAATATAGGAGTGGAAAGGGATAAATATGCAACGGCGGCAACCTGGTTCCAATATGCGAAGGACGATTACCCGGTGGCTACAATGTATTGTGATATATCAGCCTGTCTCCAGAATATTTCTAAATATTCCAAGGCAGAGCAATATGCAGCACTCTATGAGGAATATGAAAATTTATGGACACAGGTGACAGAGCTGAAAGATAATGTTGAGCTGTATGATGACGACTTAAAGCTTAGGGTATGGAATGAAGTTGTAAATATGATTCAGAACAATACACTTGAATTTTGTGAGGTTACCTCACCGGAAGACATAATCACCATGCTGGAATCCATTTCAGCCAACAGCGAAAGGGTTACAAATACATTCCTACAGGATAATATTCACCTATTACAGAGCAGTATTGACACTACAGTTACCAAAATAAGATCTGTCAGGATTGAAGGGCAAGGGGAAGGAGAGAAAGGATGACATACGAAACATACAGATACATATTTATCGGCTGTTTATGTCTTTCCATATTGCTGTTTGTAACTGCCGTGATCTTATTTTTTGTACTCCACATACCTAATGTGATCGGGGACCTGTCAGGTGCCAACGCAAAGAAGGCAATAGAACATATTCGGAATAAAAATGAAAGTACAGGTGAGAAAACGTACAAATCCAGCAAGGTGAATACAGAAAGAGGAAAGATCACTGAAAAGATATCCATTTCAGGAAGGCTTCATAAACATACTACGGGGCCCTTGTATGGTGCAATGCCTACTGAGAAAATCAGTACCCAGAAGCTGACTGCAAACGAGACGACTGTTTTGAACACAGGAGGCAGAGAAACTACTGTTCTGGATATTGGTGGAAATGAGACAACTGTACTTTTGCCGGCTTCAGATGTGGCGGATAATATATTTACTATTGAAT
>NZ_CEWDFQ010000138.1:0-7674 GCF_982438285.1 Acetatifactor sp.
ATATTATGAAATCAACGAGCTGGATGTGATCAGTTCGGGATTAATTACAAAGGCACTCTACATTAACGAGGATGTTAATTATAACGGTGATTTTGGCGGCGAACACAGGTATTTGATTGACCTTGCTGACAAAAAGCGGAAAGCGATTGCGGCAGCCTACGCGGAGCAGAAAGGCAAGACAAAAGAGATTCGTCCGCTGTGCATTATTCAGTTTCCTAATTCCTCCGACAGACTGATACAGGATATGGAAAACCATCTTTCTGAATTGGGATATACCTATGACAATAAGATGGTGGCCAAGTGGATGAGTGAAGCCAATGAGAAAATTAATATCGATAATATTACCGATAATTCTGCAAGCCCTGTTTTTCTTCTGATGAAACAAGCGATTGCTACAGGATGGGACTGCCCGAGGGCAAAGATTCTGGTAAAGCTGCGGGAGCGCATGTCAGAAGAGTTTGAAATTCAGACCATTGGCAGACTACGGCGCATGCCGGAAGCCGTTCATTATGATATTGACATTCTTGACTTTTGCTATCTCTACACCTTTGACGAGAAGTACAAAGAGAGCATCAGAGAATCAATGAATACGGCCTTTGAAACAAAGCGTCTGTTCCTAAAAGAAAAATGCAAGACTTTTAAACTGGAAAAGCAGCTTCGAAACAAAGACATGGATGAGCTGGGAGAAAGAGAAACCTTTTACGCAGTACATAAATACTTTGCAGAAACGTATGGCCTGACAAACGACAAAGCAGACAATCAGCTTCGTCTTGAGAACGCAGGCTACCGCTTTCATGATAAAATCATGGGTATGCAGCTGGAAGGCAAGTTTATAAAAACGGAATCTATTGCAGATGCTGATCATACCCGTTACAGAACAATAGAGCGTATAGTCAATACGCATATAAATGGCATAGACCTTTTGCATTCTGTGGATTCCATTAAGTCTGCAGTGGGAATGACTACGCAGAAAACAAAGGTGGTTTTGGAAAGATTGTTCAGAGCAAAAGTAGCAAGTCCGAAAAAGCTGCTTTCCCTGGACACAGCCCACTACTATGCCTTTATTATCAATAATGAAGATCAGCTGAAGCTGGATTTCAGAGGCGCCACCGCTAAACTGGCACAGCAGCTTGCTTTTGGAACGCCTAAAACGGCTGTTTTTACAATTCCGGAGCAAGAGCTGTACCGTTTCGACCCGACGGAAACAGATGTTGAAGAAATGCTGTCTAACGCCTACGAGGGTTATTCTTCTGCCATGGTGGTTGAGGGAATCCGCTCAAAGTGTGAGCGCCTGTTTGAAAATTACTGCGAGGAGCGGGATGACATTGAGTGGGTTTATAAGAACGGTGACACAGGACAGCAGTATTTTTCCATTGTCTATCTGGATGGCCTGCAGAAGCAATGGCTGTTTTATCCAGACTACATCGTGAAAAAGAAAAATGGCGAAGTATGGATTATTGAAACCAAAGGCGGCGAAAGCGGCAATAAAAGCAGAAATATTGATCTCCAAGTGGAGAACAAGTTTGCAGCCTTTAAAGAGTATGCGGCGAAAAAGGAATTAAAGTGGGGATTTGTCCGCGATAAAAATGAAAAGCTTAAAATCAATAATACAGATTATTCCGATAGCTTAAGCGGGCCTGGATGGAGGCCGCTCAGGGAAGTATTTTAAGGAACGCAATGCTTCTTCGACCGGTTTTCTGACTTCACTTTTGATGCTTGTCCTCACCACAGTTTTCGATACCCTCTGGGCGTAATGCCCTCTACCTTTTTGAACATCCTGGCAAAATAATTCGCATCACTCATGCCGCATCTGCGGGCGATCTCCTCAATGGAAAGACTGGTAAAGCGGAGCAGGTGCTTGGCCTGGGTGATGCGTACCTGCAGGAGGTAATGATTTACAGAACTGCCGAATTGCTCTTTAAACAGTCTGGCAAGATAAAATTTGTTGATGAAAAACATCCGCTCCAGCATTTCCAGAGTGATTTTTTCAGAGAAATGATCGTCTAGGTAATTCTTCACCTCCTGGAGATCTCTTTTTCCGGCGGAATTTGCCGTGTCGGCCTGGGGCTGTGTGCATTCCTCTAAAAGCAGAACCAATAAAGAGGTAAGCTTTTCACATATCTTCAATTCCTTTATGGCGCCGTCCGAGGATGCGGCCAAAAACAGATCATCTAAAAGCGTTTCATAGGCGGACAGTCTTGTGGTGTGAAAACAAGGCTGGCCGCCATTTCCCAGGTATTTTTTATAAATATTTTTGAGATTCTGGCCATAGAAATGCACCCACTTCAAGCTCCAGAGGGCGTCGGAGGCAGCATGGGAATAGGGCTTTTGGCAGTCCAGAAAAATGCAGTCTCCTGCGGAAAGAGCGAAGGTTTCCCCCTCATAGGTCAGGGTGCCGGAACCGCTTTTCACAATAAAAAACAGATAAGAGGATAAATTTTCCCTCTGGCTTACATGGGGCTTTTTGGCCTGCAGCTGTCCTGTCTCCTGCAGATAGATAAGATTGCTTTTGGCAAAGGCAGAGGGGGTATAGATGATCCGATTGGATGTCACTATGGTTCCATGAAATAACGAAGCTTTCAAGGCAAGCCCTCCTTTCGGGAATCTTTTGATGCTGGACCGTCCTCTTTAGGTCTGAACCTTATTATATCAAAGAAGTCAAGATAATGCTATAATTATACAAAATAAGTACTTATAAAAGGGAAGAATATGGACTATGATAATTAAGAAATTGTGCTGTAAGCAAAATGACAGAAAAAACAGAAAGAGAAACATTGTATGAAAAAAGCATTGATTACAGGAATCACAGGACAGGATGGCTCTTACCTTGCGGAGCTTTTGCTGGAAAAGGGATATGAGGTACACGGCATGGTCAGAAGAGCATCTATTTCCAATACGGCCAGAATTGACCATCTGCTGCAAAAAAAGGCGGTAACCCTTCATGACGGAGACCTTTCGGATACCTCCTCCATTACCAGGATCATTCAGCTGATTCAGCCGGATGAGATTTATAATCTGGCGGCCCAGTCCCATGTGCAGGTGTCCTTTGATGTGCCGGAATATTCAGGGGATGTGGATGCCATCGGCGTGCTCAGGATTCTGGAGGCGGTGAGAGTGCTGGGACTTATTGACAAGACAAAGATTTATCAGGCCTCCACCTCGGAGCTTTACGGCAGAGTAGAGGAGGTGCCTCAGCGGGAGACCACGCCCTTTCATCCCTATAGCCCTTATGCGGTGGCAAAGCAGTACGGGTTTTGGATTACCAAGGAATACCGGGAGGCATATGGCATGTTTGCGGTAAACGGTATTTTGTTTAACCATGAGTCTGAGCGCCGGGGAGAGAACTTTGTCACAAGAAAGATTACCCTTGCAGCAGGCAGAATTGCGGAGGGAATTCAAGATCATCTGGAGCTGGGAAACCTGGATTCCAAGCGGGATTGGGGATATGCAAAGGATTATGTGGAATGTATGTGGCTGATTCTTCAGCAGGATAAGCCGGATGACTTTGTGATCGCCACCGGGGAGCAGCATACGGTAAGGGACTTTACGGAAAGGGCTTTTCGGGAAAACGGTATGGAAATCCGCTGGGAGGGCAGTGGAATTCATGAAAAGGGCTATGATGCGGCAACCGGCAGGCTGCTGGTATGTGTAAATGAAGCATGGTTCCGCCCTACGGATGTGGATAATTTGTGGGGAGATCCCACCAAGGCAAGGGAAACGCTGGGCTGGAATCCCCAAAAGACAAGCTATGAAGAGCTGGTTCGGATCATGGCAAGACATGACAGGCAGCTGGCAAGACGGGAAGCGGCCATGAAGGCTGCTGTAGCCGGACTGGAACAAGAATGAGGGGGCAGATGATGAATATTGTGTTATTATCCGGAGGCTCAGGCAAGCGCCTTTGGCCTCTTTCCAATGACATTCGTTCCAAGCAGTTTATTAAAATTTTCAAAAAAGAGGATGGCCAGTATGAGTCCATGGTACAGCGCGTGTTTGGACAGATCCGCGCCGTGGACGAAAGGGCCACAGTGACCATTGCCACTTCCAGGTCCCAGGCTTCTGCCATTAATAATCAGCTGGGTGCAGGGGTGAATATTTGCGTGGAGCCTTGCAGGCGGGATACTTTTCCTGCCATCGCATTGGCGACGGCCTATCTGCATGACGTAAAAGGAATACCGGGAGAGGAGGCTGTTGTGGTGTGCCCGGTGGACCCTTATGTGAGCACCGATTATTTTAATGCGTTGAAGCAGCTTGAAAGCCTGGCAGCTGGGGGAGCGGCTAATCTGGTACTGATGGGGATGGAGCCAACCTATCCCAGTGAGAAATATGGATATGTTATTCCCGACAGCAAGGAAAAGGTCAGCACAGTCTCTACCTTTAAGGAAAAGCCGGATTTAAAAACTGCAGAGGAATATATCGCCCAGGGGGCTTTGTGGAATGGGGGCGTATTTGCTTTTCGGCTAAATTATGTGTTGAAAAAGGCAGAGGAAATGCTGGGCTTTGCTGATTATGCCGGTTTGTTTGAAAACTATCAGACGCTGCCCAAAATCAGCTTTGACTATGCGGTGGTGGAACAGGAAAAAGAGATTCAGGTACTGAGATTTTCCGGGGAATGGAAGGATTTGGGAACCTGGAATACCCTGACGGAGGCCATGGATGAAAATGTGGTGGGCAAGGCCATGTACAATGACCAGTGCAGCAACCTTCACATCATCAATGAGCTGAACGTACCGGTGCTCTGCATGGGTATTGAAAATGCCATTGTGGCCGCCAGTGCGGAGGGCATCCTTGTATCAAACAAGGAGCAGTCCAGCTACATTAAGCCCTTTGTGGACCAGATCGATCAGCAGATCATGTTTGCGGAAAAATCCTGGGGGAATTTTCAGGTAATCGATGTGGAAGACGCCAGCATGACCATAAAGGTGACGCTGAACCCGGGTCATGGAATGAATTACCATTACCATCAAAACAGGGACGAGGTCTGGACTGTTTTAAAGGGCCGGGGATATGCCGTGCTGGATGGGGAAAGACGCCCGGTGAAAGAGGGAGATGTGATCCAGATGCCCATTGGCTGCAGGCATACCGTGGTGGCGGAGACTGAACTAAAGATTATGGAGGTGCAGCTGGGGCAGGAAATCAGTGTGCACGATAAGGTGAAGTGCGAACTGTAAAAGCATTGAATTTCCGGGTGTGAGAATGGCATTTGCAAAAAGTTTCTGTAGAAAATTAATTTGCCGCTTTGAAATATTGTATTTTTGTGGGGAGTATGCTATTATTTTGCTAGAAGCTGTTGGGGAATGGCGATTGTGTAAGAGGCATAATTTTTATAGCGAAATGACATTTGATACAAGCCGCCGAGCACCTTGATGCTTTGGCGGTTTTTTAATTGGGTGGGGGAGGGGAATGAAGGATAATACCTAATTATCCTTTATTAAATATCAAATACTAAGGAAATTTGCCGTATGGGAAGAGATAAACCCAAAAAAGACTGGGAAGAATTTGAAGAAATTGTTTTTAAGGTTTTGTTGGAAATATTCCAGTTAAAAGAAAATGAATATAATCAGTTGACGAGAAGCACAAAGGACGGGGGATACGACGGAGTATTTCTTATCCCTATACGCATCAAAAAAACAACTCATTTCTTTCAGGCTGTTTTTGAAGCAAAGCTACGTTCAAATAAGAAGCTGTCATTGCCATTGCAGGAATTTGCAAAGGCATTGATTATTGCAGTAAACCGCGATACGGATCGTATCATTATAGCTTCTAACCTTACGTTATCCTCCAACACCATTAATATACTGGAGAGATTTTCCTCCCAGACCGAACTCCAAATACAATTCCTGGAGATTAATGAGATAATCCAATGGTTAAATAAACATCCGGAGGATAAAAATATATATAGCGACGATATTATAGCGCTACTGAATGAATCTTATGAAATTCATGGCGAGAAAGAAAGCTCCCTTTTAAAACCAGACTGGGGAATTAAGGAAGAGTCTGTCGTCTTATTCTGCCAAAAACACCTCGAAAAAAAAATATTTCTTGAAAAAATGCTTGAAGATCCTTTTGGAATCCTCCTAGTCAGCGGCGATGTGGGAACTGGAAAAACAACTTTTATTCATGCTTTGTCAGAATCTTTTTCGAAAAAGAAGTTTCAAAATATAGAAATTGATCTGTCTGAGAAACCGACTCCCAGAGTCCTTTTTATGTCAATTATGCAAACGATCTGGAAGATACCCTTGGAATTTTTAGATGATATATCTAATGAAGATTTTGATACTGCAATCAGTTGGGTTGGAACAGAATATACGCCCGATGATGCTAAAAAAGCAGTAAGGATTGCTTTTGAAAAATCCTCTGAAAAATACAACGAGTCTTCTGATATTTTTAATTACTTTTTAGTATCTTATATAGAGCTGATTTACAAACAATTAACGCGAAAAAGAAAGTATGCTTTGAGTTTTTTAAATTTGAATTATGCGTCCAAAGAAACTTTGGATTTTCTTTTGCTGTTTGCACAAAAAATGTCGCAGTATATTTTTATCATACTGGAAATCCGCACTTCTTTATATATCAATAATCATATGCCTTCAGCCAAATGGGAAGAATTTAAAAGCGAATTTTTTAAGCTTGCAAATGTGAAAGACAATTACACGCCGGAAAAACTGGAGAATTATGAATATTACAAATATATAAACCATATATGGAAGAAAGATTTTCCCAAAGACTGCGTCTCGGCGGTTATTCAACGAACAGGCCCTTCGCTTCTGTATATTAACGCTTTTATAACCTACCTGAAATGCAGCGGCTGGGACGGCGTGCCGGATGCATTAAAGAAATGCGAGCTTGATAATATTGCCGTAGGAATAAAGGAGAATATTTTGTCTATGCTGTGCCGTACGTTATGTGAACAGGACAGTTACTATGTACAACTGTTTTTTATTACGGCAGTTTTTCAGGGACAGCTTCCCCGTAGGGCAATCGAGCAGACTATCGGTTATAATGTGGAAAATATCGATTATATTATAAAAGAAACTGAGATTTACCAGCTTACAGAAAATGAATTGAAAATCAAGCATCGCTGTTATTTAGAGGCGCTGGACAGCATGGATTATATCGGAGAAACCTTAAAATTGGATTTGTCACTGGAGATGCTTAATAAAAATGTAGTTTACGAAAGTGTATTCGAAGATGAGCGCAGGCAAATCATACAGATACGTTTATATGAATTATCTCTGAGAAACAGGGAATTGATATGGGCATGTTTTAAATTTGCCGATGATATGTATTGCAAAGGACAGTATCATTTGTCTTTTCAATATGCATCAAAAGCACAAAAAGTATTGTCTGATATGCCATTGGACTCCTCCGAAGACAAATGGATAAAAATTAAAATCTGGATTCTGCTTTTGCAAAACGAGATTTTATCTCATGACTTAGACGAGGAAAAAATACATAATCTTCTTAATGAGACTAAAGATATGTTTTCCGAATATCTTCCGGCAGAACACGACGATTATAGTAATACCTATATGCGCTTTATTTTGGTGAAAAATCGTATTTACCATTATGAAGGGAATTACAAACGTTCCTTAGAAATTATGGAATCCGCGCTGTGTTTCATGGAAGATAATAAGGAGACTCTTTCAGAAGCGATAAGAGGTGAATGTTGGAAAG
>NZ_CEWDFQ010000139.1:0-7654 GCF_982438285.1 Acetatifactor sp.
ATGGAGGAAAGGGAAGTCCAGGCATAGGACAATCTGTGACAGTAATAAAATGAGGAAAGAGGAAAACTGTGGGAGCGGCATCAGATGTTAAATATAACCCAAAAAGAGCTGGATGAAATGGCGTCTGTGGATATCCGCACGGTGGATAGAAGCACCCTGACTGACATAAGAGATATCCATATTGACACTAAGCTGCCGATTGAAGAAAAACTGTCCTCATTTGCCAGACAGACCAATAATATTTACGTTCACCGTGTGGGTGATTTTGTGGTAAAGGTGAAATTTCAAAAAGAAGGCCCCAGCATAGATGATAAAATGGAGGAATATCTGCGGCATATGGCGGGAGTGCTATAATGGGCGGCAGGCTTTTCCTGGCGGCTATGTACCTGCGTCTTTCCAGGGAGGACAAGGAGAGCAGCCTGGAATCCGAGAGCAACAGCATCAAAAATCAAAGAGAACTGATCAGAGCCTTTATCCGTGCGCAGCAGGATATTGAGCTGTATGATGTTTATGTTGACGATGGATTTTCCGGCAGCAGCTTTGATCGGCCGGAATTTAAAAGAATGATAAGCGACATGGAAGGGGGAAGGATCAACTGTGTCATTGTAAAAGATCTTTCCCGTTTCGGGCGTGACTATATTGAAGCCGGAAGATATATTCAGAAAATCTTTCCGGCTCTTGGAGTGCGTTTTATTGCACTTACAGACCATTTTGACAGTTTTCACGCAGATGCTGGGGAAAGCGGCATTGTTCTTCCGGTCAAGAATTTTATCAACGATTCCTATTGCCGGGATATTTCTACAAAGGTGAAGAGCCAGTTTGAGGTAAAGAGAAGGAACGGCGAATATATCGCCCCATTTCCGCTCTACGGATATAAAAAAGCAAAGGATAACAGGAACAGGCTTGTTGTGGATGAATATGCGGCAGAGGTTGTAAAGAGAATCTTTGCATGGAAGATAGAGGGGGCTGCAGTTTCGGCTATTGCGGACAAACTAAACGATCTGGGCATTCTTTCGCCGAAGGAGTATAAGAAGTCAACAGGGATGAATTACAGGGGCGGTTTTTCCGGCGCGGCCACAGCTAAGTGGAGCAGCGCTGCGGTGAAGAGAATCCTGACAAATGAAATGTACCTTGGACATATGGTGCAGGGAAAAACGGAGAAAATCAACTATAAAATCAAAAAGAGCGTAAAAAAGCCCAAGGAAGCCTGGATTCAGGTGGAAAATACACAGGAGCCTATTATCTCAAGGGACAATTTTGAGGTGGTTCAGAATTTATTAAAGGCAGATGCCAGGATAAGTCCTGTGTCCAGGAGACAAAGTCCTTTTTCCGGGATTTTATTCTGCGGCGACTGCGGCGAGCAGATGATAAGGCGAGTGAATCGTTACAAAAATACGCAGAAGGTGTATTATATCTGTTCCACCAAAAATCGTGGGGAAGGCTGCAGCAGGCACAGTATTGGCCAGGAGCAGTTAAAGGAGATTGTGCTGGAGGCGGTCAGGAAATTTGCAAATTGTTTTTTGGAAGAAAAGGGGCTGTATGAAAAGGCCGCAGAAATGGAAATCAATTTTGAGCCTATGGCCCATTGTGATACAGAAATTACGAGGCTGAAGGGAGAGCAGGATAAATATTGCTTTCTCTGCTTTAGGCTGCATGAGGATTTGAGGGAAGGAATACTCACAAAGGATGAATTTGAGCGGCTTTACAGAGAATTTAAGCGGAAAGCCAAAGAGATTGGGGAAGCGTTAAAAAAGCAGGAGCTTATGCGCAGGGAATTGCTTCAAAACGGCGTTCTTTCGGCGGCAAGACTGAAGGCCCTGCAGGATTGCCCTAAGCTGAAGGAAATAGACCGCCATACCCTTTGCACAATGGTAAAGCGGATTTCTGTATTTGAAAATCAGAGGGTGGAAATTGAATTTTATTATATGGACCGGTATCGGCAGAACGGAGTGCATAGGAATGGGCAGACTTTCAAAGAGAGGCGCCTCATGGAGGAAGAGTGAGTGCGGCAGACCGGAAATTTCAGGGAAGAAAAAACGCTACAGGGCCGGTATTTATGCAAGGCTTTCATCCAGTCAGGGAAAAGAAGGCTGTGGGAAGAGGGATTGTGAACCAGCCCGGAAAATGGAATCCATAAAGACGCAGATTGAAATAGCAGAAAAATTTGTGGAAGAATTTAACAGTCAGAAAAGCAAAGAAGCCATTGATATCATCCGGTGCTACACCGATCTGGGAAAGACTGGCAGCAATTTTGAGAGAGAGGGTTTCCAGCAGATGATGGAGGATATCCGGCTTGGAGAGATCAACTGTGTCATTGTAAAGGACTTGTCACGGTTTGGCAGAAATTATCTGGAGGCTGGAAATTACATTGAAAAAATATTCCCCTTTTTGGGAGTGCGTTTTATTGCTGTTGCGGATGGCTATGACACCGGAATGGAAAACTGTGGGAACCATCAAATGGCTTCTGAAATTAAGAACCTTGTAAACGATATGTATGCAAAGGAGTTTTCACAAAAGGCCAGGCTGCATCTGAGGCAAAGAAGGATAGAAGGCTCTTATGTGGGCGGGGCGCCTCTATATGGCTGAATGGAAGGGGAAATGCCGGGTGCTGATACCTGATGAGAACACCAAAGAACTTGTCAGATTCATTTATGAGAAATTTATTGAAAAGGAAAGCTATTCTGCGGTTGCCCATGAATTGAACCGCAGGCGCATGAATCCTCCGGGTGTGTACCAAAAAACCAGGGAAGCATATTTCACCGGGAAGGAGGCAGAGTACAAAGGCTGGGACAAAGGTGCGGTTGAAAGAATCGTGAAAAGTGAAACCTATGTGGGAAGCTTAGTACAGGGAAAGACCAGCATAACCGCCAGGGATGAGAAAAACCGTGTTGATAAGCCAAAGGGAGAGTGGATTGTGATAAAACAGGCACACGAGCCGCTGATTGATAAAAAGCTGTATGACAAAGCGGGAGAGGTTCGACAGAAAATACAAAAAAGAACGGCGGCCCATAAGCATCCAGCAAAGGACTGTCCCATTGAAGAAAATATTTTTCACAGGGTGCTGTACTGTGGAGTATGCGGCAGGAAAATGACAAGAAGCAGCCGTGTAAGGCAATGTGCCAAGGGAGAGAAAGTGCGGCAGGAGGGATATTTTTGTCCCGGCAGCGGACAGACAAAGGCTGCATCCTGCCCGGAATCTAACCGTATCTCCAAAAAAGAGCTGGGGGATATTATTTTGTCCCTTATCCGTATGGAACTGGCGGTATTTTTAAATTCTCAAAAGAGCTGTGGAAAATATGGAAAATACACTCTGGAGGGAAGCATCAGAAGGTCAAAGGCATCCTTAAAAGTCATAGAGGGGAGAATCAGACGCTTATGCGAGGAGGAAGGCTGTGCTTATGGGGATTACCGGGCAGGCCAAATTTCCCCAAAAGAGTATGCGGCCTTCAAAACGGGGCGGGAGGAGTGGCTGGCGGATTTCAGAAAACAGAAAGAGGAATATGAGAGAGAAATCAAAGCCTTAGAGAAAATGTCGGAAGAATACCCTGGGAAGATGAAGGCCTTGATAGAGATGAAAAATGCAAAGGAGCTTACAAAGGATATGATAGAAGCCTTTATTGCAGAAATTTATGTGTATCCGGGAAAACGGATAGAGGTCAAATTTGCGTTTACGGCGTCCAGGAGGGATGAAGCAGAGTGAAGCGTCTGGCAATTTATTTGAGGTTATCTTTAGAGGATGGAAACATCGGTGAAAGCGGCTTTGGAAGAGATGAGAGCAACAGCATCAGCAATCAGAGAAAGCAGATACAGCAATACATACAGGGCGATTCTGAATTAAGCGGCTATGAGGCCGTGGAATTTTGTGATGATGGCTGCTCGGGAACAAGCATGGACAGACCGGGTATGCAGAAGCTGCTACAGGAGGTAAGGGCAGATCATATCGGGTGCATCATTGTAAAGGATATGTCCCGTTTTTCCAGGGATTATATCGAGATGGGAACCTATTTAAACCAGATATTTCCCTTTATGGGCATCCGGTTTATTGCAATCAATGACCATTATGACAGCAGAGAGCATCGCGGGAGCACGATACAGCTCGACACGGCTTTTCAGACTCTTTTATATGATTTGTACAGCAGGGATATCTCTGTAAAGGTTAAGACCTCTCTGGAAAATAAGTGCGCAAAGGGCGAATATGCTTTTGGACAGGTTCCCTTTGGGTATGAGAAAAGCAAGGAGGTAAAAAATGCCCTCATTGTAAATGAAAAGGAGGCGGAAATCGTACGCTACATCTTCGCCCTTGCAATGCAGGGCAAAGGCAGTACCTGGATCGCAAAGCAGCTTTATCAGGAAAACGTGCCAACTATCACGCAGATGCGCAGGCCGGAAAAAATGAATATGGATGATAAGGTACATACATGGAGCCCGCAGGCGGTCAGAAGCATACTGAACAACCGATTTTATCTGGGGGAAATGGCATATGGAAAAACGCTCAGGAGGTCGGTGGGAAGCCGGAAGGGCATTGCGGTGCCCAGGGAGGAGTGGAAGGTGATAAGGAATCACCATGAGGCTCTTATTTCAGAGGATATCTATGAGCGGGTATCGTCTTTTGGAGAGGACAATTCTGCAAAGAGAAAAAGCACTGCAAAACAGAATCGCAGAAAACATCCACTTACAGGCAGGCTGCGCTGCGGCGGATGCGGATATGCAATGGTCTACAAGCCCTTTTGCCAAAAGAACTGCTGCAGACGTTTTGAGTGTGGGAAACATGCGCTGCTGCAGATTTCAGACTGCTGTACCTATATACGTGCTGATCTGCTGGAGGAGGCGGTGCTCACATTGCTGAATAAGGAACTGCTGCTTTGGGGAGATGGCGTGAGACAGCGTGAACTACTGTCATCCTTTCAGCAGGCAGCTGGCCGGCTTTCAAAGACGAAGCTGGAAGAATGCAGACAGGAAAAGATGCAAATACAGGCAAAAAAGAATGCCCTGTATGAAAGCTATGCCCTTGACGCGATGGGCCAGGCAGAGTATCAGAAGCAATCCAAGAAGCTGAGTGAGAACCTGGCCGCATTGGAAAAGGAATACCAAAAAGCAGAAGGTGACAGGGAGCGGAGCAGTCGGTATTGGCATATGGAAGAATTAACGCAGCAGATAGCCGATACCTTTATCAAAAATGTGTACGTTTACAAGGATAAGCGGGTTGAGATAGAATGGAATTTCCGTGTGGATGCTGGGCGTGGTAATAAGTGTGTTAAATAAAAACGAAAATAATGTAATTACAAATTGAAATCATGAGAAAAAATGGTTATAATATAAATATAAAAACAAAATATTCGAAAATAAATGAGGAGGTTGCTATGAAGCTTTTGAAATTAACAATAAAAGGGCTGCCGCATTTTGAGGATATGCTGGATATAGACTTTGTAGCGCAGCAGAGAGTTGATGATGATGACAAAGAACGGCTTGCCAATGTGTTTTCAAATGTTTATGTCAATAAAGCCATTTCTTTTGTAGGCATTAATGCTTCTGGAAAGACAACAATATTGAAAGCAATCTCTTTTGTCATGAAAATGCTGAATAATGAGTCCATAAACAATATTCAATCGAAAACAATTTTGAATGATTTGGAAGATAATCAACAAGTGGTTATTACGTCATTCTTTTTTGACGGACTTTATGTAAATAAGCTGGAGACTTCTATCGAAAAAAGAGTGAACATTGTGGATGGAAGCGAAAAATTAATCATTCAGGATGAAAAATTATGGTCGAAAGAGAGCAGTAAAATAAGAACGAAGAAGGGTATTTTTGATTTCAGCGATTCGGATTTAAAGGAAAAAAGAAATAAAAATGAGCAATATTTAATGGATGATGTCAGTATCATTGTTGCAGAAAATAAGAAAAAAAATATGAGTCTTTCTATCTATGACATGCTGGAATGGACAGATCATAATATTCTGAATGTACTTGGAAGATTTCCGAAAGAACTTTTAACTTTTTTAGATCCAAGTATAGAGTATCTTGAATGCAGCCTGCTAAAAGAAAAAAAAGTAGATATCAGACTGAAATTTTATGGAAAAGAAGAGATTGGCATTAATTCTCCAATAGCTCTGGAAAATTATCTGTCTTCAGGAACGATAAAGGGATTGGGCGTGTTTATGAGTGCAGCGATTGCCTTTATGGAGGGAGGGTACTTGATCATTGATGAAATAGAAAATCATTTTAACAGAGAAATTGTAGCTACGTTAATTCGGTTTTTTATGGATGCAAATGTAAACAAGAATGGCGCCACTCTCATTTTTTCAACGCATTATTCCGAATTGCTAGACGAGTTTGATAGAAATGATGGAATATATGTGGTAAGAAATAAGGCAGGAATCAGTGCGGAAAATATATCTAAAATTTTGAAAAGGAATGATATCAAAAAAAGTGAAATTTATGACAGTGATTATTTGGGAGGCACCGTACCGACATACGAAGCTTACATGGCACTGAAAAAAGTGCTGATGAGTATAAAATAAGGGGGCTTCGTATGGGAAAATATATAGCGTGTATTTGTGAGGGCGGCGCGGAAAAGGCAATATTAGATTTGCTTCTTGATAATCATAAACTAATTTTTGAGCGGGAGGATCTGATTGAGGAAGAGGTTTTGAGAAGCAGAAGTGCCAGAGAGTTTGAAGAAAGATATTTGCGAAAAGGATTTGCGGAGAAAATTACAATCTATCGTATCTTGGATTCCCGCAGCGAAAAATTTAGTCTGAGTAAGGCATATGAGCATAAAGTAGATGTGAAAAATGTAATAACAGCACCAGAAATTGAAAAGCTGATTATTTGTAATGAAGGCAGGTATAGAGATTATGAGAAGGAAGCAAGAAAAAACCCAAGATTGAAGCCCAGTACTTATTGTAAATCAACGTTAAAGTATAAGAATGTGAAAAGCTATGATTTTGTGAAAGAATACTTTTCAGATATGCAGGTTTTAATAAATGCACTGCACGAGTACAGGAGGATTTCTAAAGTCCGGGCAAATGAGATGACAATATGGGATTTGCTGAGGTAGATAACCGGGTCAGATTATAGTGACATTTTAGTGTGGAAAAGTCAGGGGAAGTCCTGACTTTTCTTACAAAATGACTTGACAATAACTTGACATCAGCGGGATACGGCCGCCTGAACATGGTGGGAACCTTTGACGCACTCATCGGGCTGTAACCCGTGCTTTGCTCACCGGCTCTGGGAGGTGAGGAGGTCTGAAATTTTCTGCTCGGTGATCAGGGAGGAAATGCCCACAAGCCCTGTTTCAGGAGATGTCTGGCGTCTGAAAACATATTCAAAGCGGGAGAGATTGCGCAATTCCTGCTGAATACGGTCTGCAAGCCGGGGGCCCAGCACATCGGAAACAATACCGCCCAAAACAATAGTCCTGCAGTCCAGCAGTGCGGCAATGTTGTTGATGCAGGAGGCAAGGGGAGGGGCAATATAATCTATGATATCCCCAATAAGGGAAGCATCCGGCTGGACGCTTCTGTCAAAGACCATGCCAAAGCGCTTTTCCAGCAGACGGGAGCCGATCTGACATTCAATGGAATTTTCTCTTTTTAAGCCGCCCTCCTGCGAAAGAAAGGTAAAGGAGCCGATTTCACCACATGTATTG
>NZ_CEWDFQ010000140.1:0-7583 GCF_982438285.1 Acetatifactor sp.
GGCCAATCTACTAGTGGCAGTGCAGGCGGAAATGGTCAGGGCATCAGGCCCGGCGCTGACGGTACCTACGAAGCCTATGGAGGCAGCTTTGCGCTGCCGGACGGCCTTGTCATCCCCGGCGGCGCCACCGTGACCGTTCCTGAAGGCATCGTCCTGACCGTGCCAGAGAGCACGACGCTGACCAACAACGGTACCATCACCGGGGCAGGCGGCCTGACCGTGGAGGGGGATGTAAAAGGCAGCGGCAGCCAGAGCCTTACGGGAACTGTCACAAAAAAAGACCAGGCTGGCAGCCCCGCCGCACCCACCACACGAGACATTGGCTCCATCAGTGTAACGCTGGAGACGCAATCCGGCGGGGTGGCCGGTGTGGAGTATGCCTGTGTGAAGGGAGCAGACGCGGCAGCGCCCACCGAGGAAGCGCGTGGCAGACCAGTTTCTTATTTAGCGGCCTGTCCCAGGCGGCAAAGTATACATTTTTTGCCCGGTACAAGGGGAATGGTTTTTATAACCCATCCCAGGCCAGCGCCGGCCTGAATGTGACAACTGTAAATGGCGCGCCGATTGTTGCCAGTGTCGTCCAGATTAACTATCAGGACGAAACCATTACCTTTGACGACAGCGCGCTGGAGATGAATACTTCCTCGAGTTTCGACGGAACATATATTGTTAACGGCGCCAGTATTTCAGGCTATATCCCGTCCCCCCCGCAGAGATACACCACTTTGTCTATACGATGGAAAGCGGCTGATGGTATCCCGGCCAGCGAAAACGGGTATGTCAGCATCCCGGCCCGGCCTGAAACGCCGTCCCAGGCCATCAACAATGCTACAGAGCAGATTACGATTTCTGCCGGGCAGGAGTATAAAATCGGCCCTGCAGGCGCTTGGACGGCAGTTACCACGGAGACCAATGTGACGGTTGCGCCGGGCGCGGCCATTTCCATCCGGGCCGCGGCCACGAAAAGCGCCTTCAAGAGTGAGGAACACACGGTGACCGCTCCGGGAAGAGCTGACGCTCCTGCTGTAACCATTGATTACGAAAATGAGACTCTATCCGGCACCGAGGAATCCATGGAGTATGGCGTGGTTCTTTCGGGGCAAAGCGTCCCCAGCCAGTGGATGGGCTGTTCGGATAATATGACGCTGTCCTCCCTGGGCTGGACGGGCAGCGAGCTGAGCATCTGCCTGCGCCCGGCGGCAACCACTGGCCAAGGCGGCAAGTACGCCAGCAATCCTGTTTCCCTGACTATCCCGGCCCGGCCTGAGACTCCCGCAGAGCCCTCGGTTACGGACCGGACAGATGAAAGCCTTACCATTGCCGCCGTTTACGGCGTGCAGTACGCCTGTGTGAGGGGAGCAGACGCTGGGGCGCCCGGCGATGATGGCGCCTGGCAGACCAGCGCAAATGGCAGCATCACCTTTTTTGGCCTGGCTGCCGGGACGGCGTACACCATCTATGCCCGTATTCCGGCTGTCACCACGGGTGATACCCCCGCCTTTGCCAGCGGGGTGTCCAGCACCCAAGTCACCACCAAAACCAGCGCGGGGGCGGCTCCCACCGTGAACCAAAGCGACATTAAAGTGACGGCCAACTCCATCACTTTGCCATATAACGAGGCGTGGGAGTACAGCACAAACGGCGCCGACTGGTACAGCGGTGAGGGCAAAAATGTGATCACCGGGCTGACGGCGGCCACGGAGTATACCTGCTATGTGCGTGTGGCGGAAACCGATACTGCGGAGGCGTCCCAAACCGCCGTTGTAACGGTCTACACCGCCCACGCTGCCCCGGCGGCGGGAGAGGGGTATACCATTGATTATGTGGCGGAAACTATCACCATAAATAACGGCTACGAGGTCAATACGGCGGAAGGCTTTGACGGGGCTTTTGTTTCCAGCGGCTCGCTGGCGGACTACATGGGCCAGACCCTCTATATCCGCCGGAAGGCTGGAGCAGGGGGCGCTCCGGCCAGCGAAACAGTGGCTGTTTCCCTTGTCCGGCCCGGCGCTCCCGCCGTGCAGGGCGTAAACGAGACGGTACAAGGCCGGAATGACGGCAGGATCATCGGCCTGACCCCGGGGACGGCCTATGAGATTTCCAGTGATAATGGAAGGAGCTGGGCGGATGTTATTTTGACCGGCACGGAGATCACCGGCCTTTCCCCCGGCGCCTATCAGGTGCGTGTCAAGGGCTCGGCTGTCAGCTTTGTCGGCGCGGCGGCTTTCATAGTGATTGCCACCGGCGACGTCCCCACTTATACGCTCAACATCACCGCCCCTGTCTTTGACAGCGTTTATACCGGCTACACCCAGCCGGAGGCCAAGGCGGTCATCATTTCCAGCGCCGGAAACAGCGATGCGGCCATTTCCAGCGTTGTGCTCACTGACGACGCAGGGGCATTTGTACTGAATAAGACGGACGGCACAGCCATCGCGGCAGGAGCCACAGATGAGACCACCTACACCATTCGTCCAAACGCCGGTCTGGACGCAGGCAGCTATACGGCCACCATCATGGTAACCTACAATGACGCAGCGGTGGCTCAGGCAGCAGTCAGCTTTACGGTTGCCAGACAGCCCGACAGCAGCGGCGGCTCTACAGTCTCCCAGCAGCCTGACAGCAGCGATGGCAGCTTTGCAGCCCCCCGAGGCAGAGGACGAAATGCCAGCCTATGTGATCTACACAGTCCAGAGGGGAGACACCCTTTGGGCCATTGCCCGGCGCTATGGCTGCACCGTTGCCGAGATTGTTACAGCAAACAGCGGACTGATTAGAAATCCCAATGTAATTTTTGCGGGCTGGCGGCTGAAAATCCCACAGGCGGCCCAGGCAGCAGGCACGGAAAGCCCGGATAGCCTTTTGCCGGACAGAAGATACCTGCTCTACACCGTAAGACGGGGTGACAATCTTTGGGCCATTGCCCGCAGATATGGCTGCACTGTGGAGGAAATTGCTGCCCGCAACAGTGGGCTGATTCAGAATCCGAATCTGATATTTGCGGGATGGGAGCTGAAGATACCACAGGGCTGAAATGGAGAATCAGGGGACAAAAAAACAGGAAGGCATGAGTGAAATGCCTTCCTGTTTTTTAACTGATCTGGGGCTTTGCATGTTTTTTGGAACGAAGGGTTCTGACTGCCATAACCAGGTCATAGCGGTAGACAACCAGAAACATCACAGCCGCCAGGGCAAATGCGGTGAGCACGTCGAACATGGAGTGCTGCTTTAAAAATACCGTTGACATGATAATGGAACAGCAAAGCAGCAAAGAGCACAGACGCAGGCCTCGCTTGTTTTCAAATTCCTTGCTGCGTATGATGGCAAAATGGGCTCCCAGAGAGTTGTACACATGAATGCTGGGCCAGAGGTTTGTGGAGGTATCCGTCTGCCACAAAAGCTCTACCATGTGGGTAAAAATGTTATCCCTTGGAAGGACGGCGGGCCTTAAATGATGGCCGTTCGGCCACAGGGTGGATACGATCAGGAAAATAGTCATACCCGTAAATAAAAAAATACATGTCCTGTAGTAATCCGTCTTATTTTTGAAAAAGAAAAACAAAACCACCGCAGCCACATAAACGAACCACAAAAGATAAGGGATAATAAATACTTCCAGGAAGGGGATGTAGTCATCCACAGCCATATGTATCACATGATATCCCCTGGTAACTGTTTTTTCCAGATGTGTAAACCAAGATACATAGAGAATGCCGTATAAAATAAGCGGAATGCCATGCCGATATTTGAGATAAAAATTTTTAAAATTTTTCATAAGAAACCTCCCTGCAGCTGCAGCCTGCTGAAAAAACCAAAGCTTTTGCCAAAAACAGCTGTTTTTAAAGACAACTTAAGTATAGCCTGAAAAAAATAAAAATCAATGACTTTTTTCAATACTTAAGCAATCTTAAGAAAAGCTTTAGGTTTGCGGCTTTCCCAAGCCACCTTGCCTGCAATAACACCTTGCTTCTGCCGCCTTGACAAAAGCACAGGCATATTTGCATAATGGTATGTGCAGAGACAAAAACAGTGGAAATCGCTTGGAGGGAATAGGATGAGTCAATATAAGCTGTTTGCAAAATATGTGATACCTTCAGTGCTGGCCTTTGCCTTATCGGGGATTTATACTATAGTGGACGGATTTTTTGTGGGACGAAGCACAGGAGATGCAGGGCTTTCCGCCATCAATATCGCATTTCCTGTGGTATCGCTGATACAATCTTTGGGCACCGGCATTGGCATGGGCGGCTCTGTTTTGTGGTCGGTGAAAAAGGGGACGGAAGGCGCGCAGGCCGCAGGAAAATATGTCCGCATCACACTGCTTTTGCTTTTGGCTGCCAGTGTGGCTGCAACAGTGGGGCTCTTTTTTCTGAATAACCCTGTACTGCGCCTGTTTGGAGCACAGGGAGATATGCTTGCTTTGGGGAAGGAGTACCTTGACGTGATTGTGCTGGGAGCCGCCTTTCAGATTTTTGCCACAGGCGTTGTTCCCATAATCCGCAACAATGGAAGCGCTTTTTTTGCGCTGGTGGTTATGATGTCCGGCTTTTTGACAAATATTGTGCTGGACTATCTGTTTGTATGGGTTTTGAATATGGGAACCTTGGGGGCTGCCGCTGCAACGGTTCTGGGCCAGCTGGTCACTACGATGGAGGCGGCTGTGTATTTGATTTATCATAAATTCCCTGTTTTGGGTTCTCTGTCCGGATTTGGGCGGATTGCAGGAAGTATTGGCAAAGTAGGTATCGCCCCCTTTGGGCTGACACTTTCTCCGATGGTATCTCTCATGCTGATCAACCGTTTCTCCATGTCAAAGGGAGGGGAAGCGGCGGTGGCCTGCTACGCCTGCATTGCCTATGCGCTGGCGATTGTGCAGATGCTGATGCAGGGGGTGGGCGATGGCAGCCAGCCCCTTATGAGCCAGTATTATGGAGAGGGAAAAAAGAAACAGGTGGTACAGACGAGAAGGACTGCCTATATTACAGCAGTCATACTGGCGGCCCTGTGCAATACAGCGCTGTTTTGCACCCGGGACGGTCTGGGAGCGCTGTTTGGGGCGTCAACAGACACGGGGGAGATGGTGGCGGAGGTGCTGCCCATATTTTTGCTTGGGCTTTTCTTTTATGCTTTTTCCAGAATTACAACTGCAGGCTTCTATGCCACAGAAAAAAACATCTACTCTTATCTCTGCGTTTATGCAGAGCCGGTCCTGCTTTTTGTACTGCTGCTTTTTTGCCGGAAATCTGGGGACAGCCGGGAATCTGGTGGAGTGTGGTAGCTTCACAGATTTTAACAGCCTCTCTTGCATTGGTATTGAAAGGAATGGGGGATGGGAAGGAGGAAGGGATACGCCCAAAACCTTAGCGCTTCTCTCCAGGAGGCACGATGAGCTTTAGGGCTTTGGGCAGGCAGGATACCGAAAAAGAGCAGGCTTTCTGTGTGACCTCTCCGTCTGTGTGAACCCAGAGGGGAGAGGTGGTCTGAATCTGCAGGGAGGCCGCCTGATAGGCATCGATGCCCCTGGCAAAATAATGTCTGCCCCAGAATGCAGTGGGAAGGGCAAAGAGCACCAGAAGCTTGGAGATATCCCCGGCGGCGCACAGGCTTAAAAGACCGTCCCTTGCGTCCGCATCGGGACAGAACATGAAGCCGCCGCCCTCGTAGGGGTGTATCATGCAGGTTACAAACAATAGTCTCTGGATATGTATCTGTTTTCCATTTTCAAAGGAAAGCTGGCAGGAAACCTTTTTTGCGGCTAACAGCTGCTTTAAGGCGATGGCCAGATAGGTCAGCTTCCCAAGTCCCAGCCTGTTCAGAACAGCCTTCATGGTGGAATGGAGCGCTTCTTCACAGACGGCCGCATCAAAGCCCATGCCGCAGCTGACGGCAAACAGCCTTTTTTTGCCGTCTGCATAGGTGATACAGCCAAGGTCCAGGGAAGCGGCGTTTGCGCCCTTGAGGATCAAATCCAGGGCGTCCAGGGGATTTTTGGGGAGCCTTAACGCTCTGGCAAGATCGTTGCTGGACCCGGTGGGAATATAGCCAAGCACCACTCTGGAGAGCTCTCTCATGCCTGAAAGAGCCTCATTTACGGTGCCGTCTCCGCCCAGTATGATCAGCCGAAGAAGTCCCTGGGGATGCTGGGAGAAGATTTGTGCCGTGATATCTGCGATCTCACCGGGTGCGTTGGAGAAGTAAGAGCGGTAGGAGATTTTTCTCTCACCCAGGGCGGGCTCGATTTGTTTTTTCCATATTTTAAGTCCTCTGCCTGAGCGGGAGGCCGGATTGATGATAATGTGATACATAATAAAACCTCTTTTCCCACCCATTGTACCAGCTTTGGAGGTTTTCGTAAATAAATTCATTTTTTTATTTCCATTCCCTATATTCTATGCTATAATCAAACTCAGAATTTTATCACACTAAAGCGTGAAAAAGACGGTGAGACCATTTAGAGGAGGATTTGACTTTATGTATTCATTGGATGAAGTGTGGAATGAGGACCCGGAGATTGCCCAGGCCATTGTGGATGAGCAGGCGAGGCAGAACAGCCATATAGAGCTGATTGCTTCCGAAAACTGGGTGAGCAAGGCTGTGATGGCAGCTATGGGAAGCCCGTTGACCAATAAGTATGCGGAGGGCTATCCGGGCAAGCGCTATTACGGCGGCTGCGAATGTGTGGATATTGTGGAAAATCTGGCTATTGACAGGGCAAAGGAGCTGTTTGGCTGCGATTACGCAAATGTACAGCCCCATTCCGGCGCCCAGGCCAATATGGCGGTGCAGTTTGCCGTGTGCAAGCCCGGCGACACCATTATGGGAATGAATTTAGACCACGGCGGACATCTGACCCATGGAAGCCCGGTCAATATGTCGGGAAAATATTTCCATATTGTGCCTTACGGTGTGAATGACGATGGCTTTATCGACTATGACAGGCTGCGCGAGATCGCGCTGGAGGCAAAGCCCAAAATGATCATAGCGGGAGCGTCCGCTTATGCCCGCACCATTGACTTTGCAAAATTCCGCCAGGTGGCGGATGAGGTGGGAGCGGTTCTCATGGTGGATATGGCCCATATTGCGGGACTTGTGGCGGCGGGACTGCATCCCAGCCCCATTCCCTATGCGGATGTGGTGACCACCACCACCCACAAAACCCTGAGAGGCCCCAGGGGCGGTCTCATTCTTTCCAATAAGGAAGCAAACGAAAAGTATAATTTCAATAAGGCCATTTTCCCTGGTATTCAGGGAGGCCCTCTCATGCACGTGATTGCCGCCAAGGCAGTGTGCTTTAAGGAGGCCTTAAGCGATGAATTTAAGGTTTACCAAAAGGGCATTATAGACAATGCCCAGGCATTGTGCAAGGGCCTGATAGAAAGAGGAATCAAGATCGTATCCGGCGGCACGGACAATCATCTGATGCTGGTGGATCTGACAAACTTCGGCCTGACGGGCAAGGCGGTGGAAAAGCTCTTGGATGCGGCACACATCACCTGCAACAAGAACACCATTCCCAACGATCCCCAGTCTCCCTTTGTGACCAGCGGCATCCGTCTTGGCACACCGGCGGTGACCTCCAGAGG
>NZ_CEWDFQ010000141.1:0-7579 GCF_982438285.1 Acetatifactor sp.
CTCCGGGATCAGCTCCCCTTTGAGCATACTGTTTCCCAGGCGGAAAACGGGCTTGACGCGCTCTCCAAAATAGTTGAGCTGCATCCTTCCATCGTCATTTCTGATATGAAAATGAAGGAGTATGACGGCCTTTGGATGCTGGAGATGCTGCAGAAAAGCAAAATTCAGTGCAGCATTATCATGCTCAGCGGCTACGACGACTATCATTTTATCCGCAATTCCATGAAATACGGAGCAGCAGATTATCTGTTAAAGCCGGTAAACACTAAAAATCTCATTGAATTGATTCAGGAAATACGCGCTCGAGGGCTCCCTCCCTACGACACCTCTCTTTTAGAGCAGAATCTGGAAAAAAATCTGCTTTCCAGTATCAACCAGAGGGATTCCTTTTTTGACCTGGCAGAAAATACACCCTTGGAAAGGGAAGCGCTCAAAGAGCTTTTGGCCCAGGCCTCTGTATTCGTGTCCTCAGGACAGCTTGAAAATGCCCTGAAAACCTTTGAAGCTTTTTTTGAAGGCTGCACAAAGGAGATTCTTTCCCAGGAGGAAATCCGGAATATGCTGACCGCATGGATTTACGACCTGATGCAGAAAAACAATACCTATATCAGGATTATTTCCCAGTATAAGCTTACCTCCTATGATCTGGCCAACACAGTAAAAATGCTGCCCACCTTAAGCCAGCTGAAGCTGCGGTTCTGCGAAAACCTGGCTGTTCACATCAGGGATTACTGCAGGGAGCTTAGGGAAAACGATGAATATATTATCCAAAAGGCCAAGGATTATATCTCCAAAAATTATTTCCGAAATATCACCCTGCAGGATGTGGCTGACCAGCTTTACATTCATCCCAATTATTTCAGCTACCTTTTCAGCAGCAAAACCAATACGAACTTCCGTGATTACCTGCGTTTTGTGCGAATTGAAAACGCAAAATTATTGATGCAGCAGCCTGATATGCGGATTGCAGACATCGCCTTGAGGGTAGGCTATAACGACATTTCCCATTTTAACCGCGCATTTAAAAAAACGACCTCCATGACCCCTTCTGATTACAGGAAACATCAAAAAATAGAGTAGACGCCAAAAACCGTCTACTCTATTTTTATGCTTTCAAAGCATGCCCCACAGCATCCGCCTTTATTTTCTGAAACGTTCTCCCATCAGGCCCCTGGTTCCCATAAATCTTGCCTTGCTGCCCAGCTCCTGCTCTATCTCAAGAAATCTGTTGGCAACTTCTCCCGTAGCCATCTCGCGCACCGCGCAGGCGTTGATGCCCACACAGTAATCTGCAATGGCCGGCCCTTCGCCGCGGCTTTCACAAGGCATCACGCCATAGCCCATCTTATAGGCGTACTGGATGGTGTCAAATGCCTGGCTCATTGTGCCTATCTGATTTACCTTCAGCAGCATTGTATTGGCTGCGTGTATCTGTGCTCCCTTTTTGAGACGCTCCACATTGGTGGTAAACAAATCATCCCCAACAATCTGTATGTCAACCTTTGAGGTGAGCATGGCATGGCTCTCATAATCGTCCTCAAAAAACGGATCCTCAATAATCACAAAAGGATAGGTTTTCACCGCATATAAATACAATGAAAGCAACTCATCCCTTGTCTTTGGCGCCTCCGAAAACAGACCATGATATTTCTGTTCTGTCCGGTCGTAATAGGTGTCGGACGCAACGTCAACCTGAATGCCGATTCTTCCCTCATAGCCTGACCTGACAATGGCCTCTGTCATATATTCCCATATCTGTTCATCCGAGGAGACAATTCCCTTAGGAATAGTATACATACCATACCAATCCTTGGGCCCCATTCCGATGGCTTCCATCATCTCATCCCATACGTTCTGGATTTCCCAGCCTGCATAGGAGGCCTCCGCAAAGGAGCCAAAGCCATGGCACATAAAGGAATAGGAAGGCTTGCCGGAAGGGGTTGTAACGCCTCCTCCCCAGCGCATATGCCCATTTACCGCACCGATTCCCGGCACAGGAAGATATATGGCGTTTGCACCGCCGATGTGGCGATAAAGAGGAATCTGAAGACTGGCCGCACCGGCCTTCAGGGCGGCTGCGGAAACAGCGGCAAGGGCATTTCCTCCCAGCGCTGCGCCGGAAGCGTCCCTCAAAGAGAGCATGGTGCTGTCGATCAGATACTGATCCGCCGCATCCAGCCCCCGCAGGGCAGGTGCAATGATTTCATGAATGCTGTTTACGGCCTTCATAACGCCCAGCCCATTCCATCTGCTGCCTCCGTCATACGCAAATTTAACCTCATGGGAGCCCACTGAATTTCCTGCCGTGCAGACGGCTCTTCCCTCTCTGCCATCCTCCGTAAGGACAACCGCCTCGATTCCAGGATGTCCTTTTTTGGTGTATACCTCCATAGCCCGTACTGTTTTAATTGCTCTGTTTGACATCTTTCTGCCTCCTGAAAAAATATTCAGCAGCTTGAACATTTCATCCGGTACAGCAGTTTGAATTAAGAAGCACTTATATTATAAAATACGGATTCTGAAAAGTAAACTGAAATTTCCGATTCTCTACCGCACAAGCCCCAAAATCCGGATTCTCAGCTTTTCTCCCTGATAGCGCACAAAGTGCTTGCGAATCACAATCAGCGAAATTCCCAGACAGCCGGCCACAATGCTCTCCATGGGCACAGTACACAGCACTCCTGCAAAAAACAGCAGGAAGGTAATCACCGACCGGAAGAAATGGGGCTGTATGATAATAATAAGTGAAAATCCCAGGTAAAAGGCCGCCAGCAAAAGCACCGGCATCCAGATGGGGATCAATCCCAGCAGCACCCCAAAGGACACCGCAATGGATTTCCCGCCCTTTTTCAGGTTCCAGAAGGGATAGGCGTGGCCCAGAACCGGCGCCGCCAGTATCAATGCAAAGGCGCTTCTTGCAGGGTCTACCGCCCTAAAGGCAAGATGCACGGGGATAAAGCCCTTTAAAAGCTCCAGACAAAGCACCAGAATTCCCATAGGCGCCCCCGCGCATTTAAATACATTGGCCGTCCCCGGATTCCCATCGTCGCTTTCCTTTGTCACATCCACCTTTTTGAAATATTTGGGAAGCAGATAGCCATACAATACGCTTCCCGAAAGATATCCTGCCACTACAAATAAAATTTCTCTTGTCGTCACTGCTTCCTCACCCCTGTAACTGTGCCAGCTCCCGTAACAATCCGTAAATTTTGTTCACCGAATCCGGCTTCACATTCCTCTCCTGGGCCTGTATCATATCCTGTCTGAGCTTTTCTTTTTCCAACAGCTTTCTCCCGGCCTTCACCTGTCCGAAAAAGCTTCTTCTTCCCACAGACATGCCTCTGGACTGAAAAAACTCCAGATTCCGGTTCTCACAGCCCGGTATGGGCTTGGTATGTACGATGGGAATATGCCGCACCGCAGCCTCCGTGCTGCTTAGTCCTCCGGGCTTGGTAAAAATCACATCGCAGGCCGCCATATAATCCGCCACCTGATCTGTATACCCTAAAATCTTTACGCTCTCTCTGCCGCCCAGCTCCTGATCCAGTCTATCCTCAAGCTTTTGGTTATTGCCGCAGATTACAATAATTTCTTCCTTTTCCATCAGCCGTCTTGCCAGCTCCAGCACAAAAATCTGTATCATGCCAAAACCCATGCTTCCGCCCATCACCAGATAAATGCGATGATCCATTGCAAGCCCCAGATTCTTTCTGGCCTGTATCCTGTCCGGCCGCTCTAAAAATGCCAGGCGCACCGGGATTCCCCAGGGAAGCATTTTTTCCTGGGGTATGCCCCGGTCTGCAAACTCGCCCATCAGATCCTCGTGAGGAATCACGTAATAGTCACAGTCCGTCTCCTCCCAGAAGGGAATGCAGGTGTAATCGGTACACACCGCCACCACGCTCTGGGCAAGCCAGCCTTTTCTTTTCATATAAGTCAGGGTTTCCGCCGGATAAAGATGGGGCGTCACAATTACATCAAAATCATTTTCCTCCAGATAGCGCCGCAGACTTTTTGCCACCAGCGCACAGGCAAAATACACAGGGGATTTCCTCTTTGGAGAAGAAATCAGGCCCCCCAGCTTATAAACAAAGCCAAACAGACCGGGGACACACTTTACCACATTGATATAGGTCTGGCTGACCGCCCTTGACACTCTTTTTCCCTTTAAAAGCATCATGTCAAGCATCACAGCCTGATCGCCTTGTTTTTCCACAAATTCCTTTACAGCCCTGCCCGCCGAGTTATGTCCCTCGCCGGTATCGCAGGATAAAATCAAAACCTTCATCCCTCATCCCTCGTTTGTCTGATTCCCAAGTATCATACATCTTACCACAGATCGCTTTTTTTTACCAGATGCACTTGCTAAGTGTACAAATTTGATATTATAATGCTTAACAGTGATAAATTCTCAAAAGGAGTATGGGGAAATGGAGCCTACTGTCAGTATCATTGTTCCGGTCTATAATGGAGAAAAGTATATCAGGCGCTGTGTGGACAGCATTCTTCATCAGGAGTTTACAGACTATGAGCTTTTACTTACAGATGACGGAAGCACAGATTCCTCCGGGGAAATCTGTGATGCGTATGCCGCCATGGATTCCCGGGTCCGGGTGTTTCACAAGCCCAATACCGGTGTTTCAGACACCAGAAATTTTGCCATGGATCAGGCCCGGGGCACGTATCTGCAGTTTGTAGACAGCGACGACTGGCTGACTCCCGACGCCACTAAGCTTTTTGTCAGGGCCGCAGCAGAGCACCACTGCGATATGGTCATCGCCGATTTCTACCGCGTGGTGGGAAAGCGGATTTCCCACAAGGGGGATATCGAGGAGGAAGGGGTTTTGGGCAGAGAGGCTTACGCCGCCCATATGATGGCAAATCCCGCAGATTTTTACTACGGCGTACTGTGGAACAAGCTTTACCGCCGGGATATTGTAAAGAAGCATCATCTTCGCATGGACGCAGCCTTAAGCTGGTGCGAGGATTTCCTGTTTAATCTGGAATATATTTACCACGCCAAAACCTTCTACGCCCTGCAGGCTCCCGTATACTATTATGTAAAAACGGAAGGCTCGCTGGTCAGTCAAGGCATGAGCCTGTCCAAATCCATAAAAATGAAGCTTTTGATGTTTGACTACTACAACAATTTTTATAAAAATATTCTGGACGAGGAGGAATACGAAAAAAACCGTCTGCAGGTCTACAGCTTTCTGGTGAAGGCTGCCACGGATGGCCTGGTTCCTCTGTCCATTCTGCCCGGGTCTAAAAAGCTGGGGGATGAGCGCACCGGCATTTTCTCCGGGGCAGTTGACAGCGACGGAATCATTATGGAAGCTTACAGAGAACGTAAGCTTTTAGAACGTTATATGGAGACCATCGCTGTTAAAAACGATCTGACCTTAAACGATGTAAAGGTGCTTTTTTATTTAAGCCAGTACAGTCGCTTTCAGAGCAGGAAGGAGCTGGCGGATTTTGTGAATCTGTCACGCCGCGCCCTCTCTGTGAGCCTTCAGCGGCTGGTCTCCAAGGGGTATCTGCGCATGGAAGAGCTTCGGGAAAAGAAGGCCGAAAGCAAGGGAAAGAAAGAGGTTACGGACAAAATTCTCTCCTTTCAATTCCTTTCCCCCTGCGACGGCATTCTGGAAGAATTTGCCACTGCCCAAAATGATTACGATCAGGTTCGTTTTCAGGGCTTTACCGAGGAAGAGCTGATCCGCTACGCCTGTCTCAATGAAAAAATAAAGGAAAATATCCGTAAAATACTCTAGGAGGCTTTCTTTTTCAAAAGCATGGAAGCCGCAGGCTGTATCCCTCCGGCCTCCTTAAGAACCTCAGCGTTTTACATTGAAGGCTCCCATTCCGGGGTAAACTGCCGCCGCCCCAAGGGCCTCCTCAATGCGCAGCAGCTGATTGTATTTTGCCACCCGCTCTGTTCTGCTGGGAGCGCCTGTTTTGATCTGGCAGGTGTTTAACGCCACCGCCAAATCCGCAATGGTGGTGTCCTCGGTTTCACCGGAGCGGTGGGAGGAAATTGCGGTATAGCCTGCCTTGTGCGCCATTTTGATGGCCTCGAGGGTCTCTGAAACGGAGCCGATCTGGTTCAGCTTGATCAAAATAGCGTTGCCGCAGCCTAATTCAATTCCCTTTTTCAGTCTTTCGGTATTGGTCACAAACAGGTCGTCTCCTACCAGCTGTACCTTATCTCCCAATTCCTTTGTGAGAAGCTGCCAGCCCTCCCAGTCCTCTTCGTCCAGCGCATCCTCTATGGAGATAATGGGATATTTTTCCACTAAGCCCTTCCAGTGTGCAATCAGCTCCCTGGAGGTAAACTGAAGCCCTGACTTAGGCAGTATATACTCCCCCTTCTTTGTGCCCTTCCACTCGCTGGAGGCTGCGTCCATTGCCAGCATAAAATCCTTTCCCGGCTCATATCCCGCCTTTTCCACTGCCTTTAAAATATATTGGAGAGCCTCCTCGTCACTGGCAAGGTCCGGCGCAAAGCCGCCCTCGTCCCCAACAGAGGTGGCAAGTCCCTTTTCCTTTAACAAAGCCGCCAGCGCGTGAAATACCTCCGTACACCAGCGCAGTCCCTCCCGGAAGCTTGCAGCTCCCACCGGCATGATCATAAATTCCTGCACATCCACAGTGTTTGCCGCATGGGCTCCCCCGTTTAAAATATTCATCATAGGCACGGGAAGCCTGTTGCCGGAAACGCCGCCCAAAAACCGGTACAGCGGAATGTCCAGGGAAATGGCAGCCGCTCTGGCCGCCGCAATGGAAACCGCCAGAATGGCATTTGCCCCCAGCTTCGACTTATCCTTAGTGCCGTCTGCCCGGATCATGGCCTGATCCACCGCATAGGTGTCGGAAGCGTCCATTCCCGACACAGCTTCCCCAATTACCGTATTGATATTTTCCACCGCCTTGGACACACCCTTTCCAAGATATCTGGATTTGTCATTGTCCCGAAGCTCCAGGGCCTCGAATTCTCCTGTGGAGGCGCCGCTGGGAGCCATGCCTCTCCCTGTGCTTCCGTCCGCCAAAGTCACCTCCGCCTCAACGGTAGGATTTCCTCTGGAGTCTATGATTTCCCTTCCGATTACCTTTACAATCTGCAGATCATTCATTTTCCGAAATCTCCTTTCTGGGGGAACGCTTTCTGCACATCCCGTCTTTATATCCCTTTTTAGGATAAAAGAATTTTTGAGGGAAATCAATGGGCTTCCAGAGCCCTAAATGTTGAATTTTTCTCAGTATTACAGTATAATTTTAAATTAGCAGATTTTTGAACTTTTAGATGATTCTTACATAAAAGGGGGTTCCAGATGAGAAAACTTTTGATTAAGCCCGCCCTTTTTGCAGCGCGAAGCCGACAGTATTTTTCCATGTCAAAAAAGCAGATTGCGGATGACAATGCCATTTTGCTGCGTTACTGCTCCTGGGCATTCTGTATCTTTTTGCTGTTATACAGTGTCCTTACCTGGATGTTAATGCCCAATATGGTTTTGATCTGGTGTTATCTCATTTTTGGCGCTGCCGCCGCAGGCTTTTTACTCTTTGCCGAACGCTGCTGCCG
>NZ_CEWDFQ010000142.1:0-7531 GCF_982438285.1 Acetatifactor sp.
CTCTGATACTGGCCGATCCCTATGGCGATGGAGCCTATATCGAAATATCTCTGGAAGAATAAGTGAAAATTATTTATTCTATCTGAGCCCGGAGCATATTGATTTCCTGAATGAACAGGGAGGCTGCCGGAGAAAACAGATGCTTTTTCTTCCAGATCAGTACGCTTCGGGTAACACGTTCAGGATAAACAGGAACAAACCGCAGCCGGGGACTGCTGTGAATGGCCAATGCCCCATCCAGGCAGAAGGCACAGCCCAGTCCCTCCTCCACCAGCAATGCCGCATTGGAAAGCAAGGTATAGCTCAGGGGAATGTTCAAATCCTTCTCCTCCCTTTTGAGCCAGTTCAGAATCTCCGCGCGGACCCTCTCCCGCAGCGGCAGGATCAGCGGATAATTTGCAACCTCTTCGGACCTGATGGATTTCCGGAAAGCCAGGGGATGATCGTCCCGCATAAGCACTCCCCAGGTTTCCTTTTGAGAAAGTCTGATAAAATCATACTTAACCGTGTCCACGGGCTCCAGCAGGAGCCCTACATCTATAAGCCCCTTATCCAGCCGGTCTTTGATATTATCCGCCATCTCATTGTATAGATGAAATTGCACAAGAGGATATTTTTCGGAAAACTGTTTTATCAGCTTTGCAAGCAGGCGGCTTCCCACCGCCTCAGACGCTCCCACAGCAATCTGTCCGCTCACCTGGGTGTTCTTCTGTACAAAGGACTGTTCCAGCCGGTCTGCCAGCTCTACAATTTCTTCTGCACGCTGCCGGAAAAAAATACCGTCGTCCGTCAGGGTCAGTCTGGATTTGCCGCGAAGCATCAGCGTCGTGCCCAGCTCCTTTTCCAGGTCAATCATCTGCCTGCTTAAGGTGGGCTGTGTCACATGCAGAATGTCCGCCGCTTTTGTAATATTCTCTTCCCCTGCCACTGCAAGGAAATAGCGAAGAGTGCGAAGCTCCATAGGCAGTTACCTCCACTTCCAGGGCCTTCTCCCCATAAATTACGCAAATCCTTGCAGCAGCTTAAGCACCATTGACTTTGTAATCTCATAAATAGACAAAAAAACATAATCGGCTTGAGCCTGCTTTAAAGCTTCCTTTTGTTTATCCGTTACCACCGTATAAGGGTATATGCCAAACATAAACGGGAAAAAGGCATAGATAAACTCCTGTATGTTATGGACTGTCATCTGCGGAAAAAATTTTTCCAGGCAGCAGGTTACAGCGCGCATAGAATTCCCATATGTTCTCTTGAAAGCAACCAGGTTTTCCATTCGGCTATTGGCCTCCATGTCATAATGATTCATGGACATAAGCTTCAGCAGACGGCTGCGCCTTTCCAAAGAATGGGCCATTTTATCAGCGAATTCATCAACAGACATCTTCTGACAGCTCTGCCGCATCGCATTCAAATCCTCAATCCATGCCTCGTACTCTTTCTGAAGCAATGCGAGAAATATTTCCTCCTTCGTATGAAAATAATAATAAATCAGTGTACGGGTAAAAGAGGTTTTTGCTCCAACATCCTTAAGCGTCACATCCTTGAAATTCATCGTTTCATAAAGTTCCGCACAGGCATTAATGATTTCCTCTTTTCTTGCGTTGGTCATTTCTTCTGAACCCCTTGGCATAAATGGCACTTCCTTTTCTTACTTCTATCAGAAACCTGGCAGTTTCCTTTTACTCATTATTTGTTCCTCTCCCTCTGAAAATTGCTTATCTATTCAATCACAGTTTTTGCCCACTCTTCCGCATCCGCATGACCAAGCACTCTGCCTGGCTTCCAGATTGCAGCCGGACAATGGGCCTGCAGGCTCTGCGCCGCTTTTTCAATTCCGCTGCCTCCGGAGGTGGCAAAGGGAATCATTGTTTTGCCTGAAAAATCATAGCTTTCCAAAAAGGTGTCCACGATTCGAGGTTCCACATACCACCAGATGGGAAATCCCACCAGAATGGTATCGTATTGCGCCAGGTCCGCTGCAGGCTGAGCAATAGCCGGTCGGCTGGACGGATCATTCATTTCCATAGAACTGCGGCTTTTCCGGTTCATCCAGTTTAAATCTTCAGAGGTATATGGCTGTGCCGGGCGAATTTCGTACAAATCTGCGCTGATAGCTGCAGCGATCCTTTCTGCTGCTTCGGCTGTCACTCCGCTGGCAGAAAAATAAGCAACCAATATTTTTTTCATTATCTTTTACACCTTCTCTTCTTCCTTTTTTGACACAATGTCAACATCTATAAATTACCATCATTTTGACACTATGTCAATATATAAACAAAAAAATACAACTAAAATGTTGTATTTTTCATAAGCTATATGAGATTCTGATTGTCGAAGCATCTTTCCAAAAGATGTTATCAACTCGCTAGATGATGCAGAAATAATACATGTCTCCAAGAAGCCGGGAGCCAGAAATTTCCTCAATGAGCCCCAGACCTGGGAATTGCCCGGCCAGAAAAATATGTATTATCAGGTAAATTCCACCTATTTCAGCGCCCTTGGAGAGTCAGAGCAAAAGCTTTTAATGGCCAGGGCAATCCAGCTGTTTATGCCAGGAAAGCCTCAGATATGGTATCTGGACCTTTTTGCAGGCAGGAATGACTACGAGGCCGTGAAAAGAGGGGCTCTTCCGGACATAAGAAAATTAACAGGACAAATCTTACATCAGAGCAGGTTAACCGTGCCCTTGAGAAGGAAGTGGTAAAAAAGCAGCTGGAAATGATACGGTTTCGAAACACCTGCAGAGCCTTTGAAAAAGGGGCGGACATCCGCATAGAGGCGCGGGCCCACACCCTTAGAATCACATGGGATAAGGATGGCATTGGCGCAGAATTGCTGGTAGATTTCTCCAGGGAGCAATATGAAATCAGACAGCTATAGCGCTGCCCCTTTCTGTGGGCAGCGCAGCCAGCGATAAATTATTCTGAACGCAGCGCTGTGACCGGATCGCTCTTTGCCGCTTTTTTGGAGGGAATCAGGCCGCCGATCAGTGTTAAGGCCACACTGAGTGCGATCAAGACAGCTCCGGACAAAACAGGAAGGGAGGCATTGATATCCGTTGTGTCAGCCAGCGAGTGGATAAGTGCGTTTCCCGGAATCAAAAGCAGCAGGGTCAGTCCGATGCCAATGACGCCGGCACACAGGCCAATGATAAAGGTCTCCGCGTTAAACACCTGGGAAACGTTTTGTTTGGAGGCGCCAATGGCCCGGAGAATACCGATTTCCTTTTTCCGCTCTAGTACGCTGATGTAGGTGATAACGCCGATCATAATGGAGGATACCACCAGGGAAATGGCCACAAACGCCACCAGCACATAGCTGATTGTATCCACGATTTCCGTCACAGAGGACATCAGTGTGCCCACCACGTCCGTATAGCTGATAACCTTGTCCTCCTCCCCCTGTTCCTCCATACGGTCATTGTAAGCATCAAGAATATCCGTCACAGCCGCCTTGCTTTTAAAGTCATAGGGATAAATGGAAATCTGACTTGGGTTTTTTAAGTCTACGTACCCGAACTTCTTCAGATTGTTGCTGTAGGATGCGTCCTCCCCGGACATAAGGGAGCGAAGCAGCCCCGCCAGCTCCTCTTCGCTCATATTCATCTGGATGGCGTCGGCAAAGGCCTCAATGTCCACTGCAAAGGCATTTTCCATATTGCTTCCCAGCTGTTCCATGGCTTTTTCCAAAGCCGCCTCCACATTGCTTCCAAATTGACTCATTATCTCCTGCATGGCATCGGCAATCTGCGTCTGCAGCGCCTCCCCGATGGCCCCTGAGTATGAGGTCATTACCGTCTTTATATAGCCGCTCAGAAGATTGGTAATCTGTGCCTGCAGTTCCTCCACATTCACCACCTTGGCAATCCCCTGAGACAGTATCTGCCGCGCCTGGGGCGTCTGCAGGTACCGGGAAAACTGCTCTCCCATGTTCCCGGGATCCGGAAGGCTGTTTTGGGCCGCATATTCCTGATAGCCAGCCATGACATTGCTGACTAAGGCCGCAAGCTGCTGGGGCGTAACGCTTATGCCTTCCCCGATTCCGGGGAGGCCGCCTGTTCCTGGGTTACCGCCTGTTCCCGGACTGCCCCCCAGGTCTCCTCCGGAAACAGTCCCTCCGGCGTCTCCCCCGGAAACGGGAGGAGCCGGCTGCTGCCCTCCTGTGCCGGACATGATGATATCGCGGATGCTTTCCTGGATAAGCTGCTGTGCCTGCGGCGTCTGCAGATATTCCATCAAATATTCATCCAGCCTGGAATAGTCTGCCTCCGGGTGCTCTGCCCCATAAGCGCTGTATCCCGCCAAAAGCTCTGCCGCAAGCTGCTGCAGCCCTTCCGAAGAGATGGAAATATCAAGCTGGCCCAAAAGATCTCCCATGTTCATCTGCGGCAGCTGGGGCAGGTCGAAGGTAATGGAATCCATATCAATCACATCCGACAACTTAAGGGAGCTGCCGTCCATATTCAGGTCGTCTGACAAATCCATATCCAATTCGCCTGTGTCAAAGGAAAAAGCGTTTAGAAGGGCATCCTCTTCAACAGTGAACAGGGAATCCATCTGGAAACGGCTCTGACTGTTCTCCTCCCCAAAAAAGCTTCCCGTCAGCACATTAATGTCCGGATTTTGCAGCTGCTCCTGGACAATCCGGCTTTCTGCCGCCTGTTCCACCACATACTCCGTCAGGGAAGCGGGATACCCAATGCCCGTTCTGAGCATAGCGGCCGAAGCATCCTGCGCAGGCTGTACCACGCCCACAATGGTAATGTCCTCTCCGCCGCGTACCAGCTTCTGCATATATGCTTCATCATCCGACTTGTCCCTCCACATATCATAGTCGGCGTCATACTCATAAAAATCCGCTGCATTTACCAGCTTAAAGGTAATGCCTAAAAAGTCCTCGTAACGGTAGGATTCCATTGCGTCCGGTGTATCCACCGCTTCATTTGCAAGAAAGGACTGAATCATCTCATCCAGCTCAAGAGGATCCCGCAGTCCCAGCGCATACAGCATAAAATCACTGATGCTGCCGCTGGAGGAAAGAACCATAACACACTCATTGTACTGTCTGGGCCAGCGCCCAGCCTTTATATCATACTGACCCTGAAACAGATCAGTATCCTCAGGCATTTGATAAAACACATCCGTACTCATAAGGGACGACATAAAGCTATTCGAATCAGTGCCGATACCCATAGCGGAAAAGGAATGGTCTGGATTGATCTGCCGGAGCCTGTCCTCATCTGCGCTGAAAATCTGAGGCACCACATTATAGGAATACTCAATCGCTTTGGCATAGGCTTCAATCCCACTGTCGCCGCTGTCAAAATAGGCTTTGAGGGATTCCAGATCGTTGGGCTCCACCCTGGAAAACATACTGCCCAGCGCCTGAGAAACCGTGACTTCTTTGGCGCTATCCTCAGTCTGGTCTCCGGAGAGCCCCGTCATCATAGAGGTGAGATCCATTGTGGTATTCTGGATTTGCAGAGGGTATTCCGAAAGGGTGTCCTCCTCCAGCATTTGAATATAGCCGTTTACTCCATTGGAAATGGACAAAATCAAGGCGATTCCGATGATGCCGATGGAGCCCGCAAAGGAGGTGAGGATTGTCCTTGCCTTTTTTGTTCTCAGATTGTTAAAGCTCAGGGAAAGCGCCGTCAGAAACGACATGGAGGCCTTTCCCATATTCTTATGAACGGGCGTGCCCTGAGCCGCCTCGTTGACTTCATAGGGAGCGGAATCTGAGCGGATGGTTCCATCCTTCAGCTTGACAATCCGCGTGGCATATTGCTCGGCCAGCTCCGGGTTATGGGTGACCATGACCACCAGACGATCCTTTGCCACCTCCTTGAGCAGTTCCATCACCTGGACGCTGGTTTCACTGTCCAATGCGCCTGTGGGCTCGTCCGCCAGCAGAATATCCGGGTCATTTACCAGCGCCCGGGCGATGGCCACGCGCTGCATCTGGCCGCCGGACATCTGGTTTGGCTTTTTGTGCGTCTGCTCTCCCAGACCTACCTGCTCCAGCGCCCGCATGGCCCGCTTTTTCCGCTCTGCCTTGGACACACCGGAGATGGTTAAGGCCAGCTCCACATTGGCTAACACCGTCTGATGGGGAATCAGGTTATAGCTTTGAAAGACAAAGCCGATGGTGTGATTTCTGTAAGAGTCCCAATCCCTGTCTTTATATTTCTTTGTGGAAATTCCGTTAATAATCAGGTCTCCGCTGTCATAGCGGTCAAGTCCTCCGATAATATTGAGCAGCGTGGTTTTTCCGGAGCCGCTGGGGCCTAAAATAGCCACAAATTCATTATCCCGCAGGTTCAGGCTGACGTTATTGAGAGCCTTCTGCACCAAATTTCCAGTCTTATATTGTTTACAAATGTGCTTGATCTGAAGCATAAGCCTGCAACTCCTTTTCCATGTTCCGCCCCGCATTATATATCGCAATGAACAACTGAAAATAAACAGAGCGGGCAGCATATAAAAAATTTATTTTCAGTTTATAATTGTGAAATAAATTTCATGCTATAATAAAGAAAGGAAAAGCTAAGAAAGGCAGATCGGGATGTTCCAGATTCTTGTTGTAGAAGATGATAAAAGCACAGCTCAGCTCATGAAGGCCATGCTGACCCATGCCGGATATGAGGTTTTTCAAGCCGGCAATGGAATTGAGGGTCTTGAGCTGCTGGATGTCCAGCACATTGATCTGATTGTGCTGGATATTATAATGCCTAAAATGGACGGATATGAATTTACCGAAAGGCTGCGGAGCTGTGGAAGCACCATTCCCATTCTAATGGTAACTGCCAGGCAGCTGACGGAGGAAAAATGTAAGGGATTTTTGGCCGGGGCGGATGACTATATGGTAAAACCCGTCAATCGGGAGGAGTTTCTGCTGCGGATCAAGGCCCTGCTTCGCCGCTCTCAGATTGCCAGCGAGAGGAAGCTGCATATAGGAAACATTACATTGGACTATGACGCATTGACGGTTTCAAAGAATGGCAGCACCCAGACACTGCCCAAAAAGGAATTCTACCTGCTCTATAAGCTGCTCTCCTGCCCGGATAAAATCTTTACGCGCCTGCAGCTGATGGATGAAATCTGGGGAATGGATTCCAACACAGTGGATACAACAGTAAATACCCATATCAACCGTCTGCGCAAAAAATTCGGAGACTGGCCCGAATTTGAAATCGTGGCCATTCGGGGAGTGGGTTATAAGGCGGTGATCCATCCTGTCTAAAAGAAAGGACAGCAGCCCCATACCTCAGGGGCCTTCGTTCCCACCACGATATGTCCTCAGGCACGCCACTCCCACATGATTTGACCGCTTTTTCGATCACCTTTTTAATATGCTTTTCTGATTAAGAAAAGATACTATTAAGGATGTTTTATCAATAGAAATTTTTCCGCTAAAAAGACAGAAACGGCCGCATCACACAGGATGCCGCCGTTTCTGTCTTTATGCAAAATATACTGCTGGTAACCGGACTTGAACCGGTACGGGGTCGCCCCCGAGGGATTTTAAGTCC
>NZ_CEWDFQ010000143.1:0-7520 GCF_982438285.1 Acetatifactor sp.
GTCTGTCTACTAATTATAACCGGAGAAATAAGAATGTGAAGCTTTACGAGCTGGGGAATATTTACCTGCCTAAGGCGCTGCCCTTGACGGAGCTTCCCGATGAGAGGATGCAGTTTACTCTGGGATTTTACGGAGAAGGGGACTTCTTTACCTTAAAGGGAGTGCTGGAGGAGTTTTTTGAGGGTGTGGGCATGCGCAAAAAGCCGGAGTATGACCCGGAAGCCGGCAAGCCTTTCCTGCATCCGGGCCGTCAGGCGCTGATCAGATACGAAGACGTCTTAATCGGTTATCTGGGAGAGGTGCATCCGGATGTGCTTGACAATTATAATATCGGAACCAGGGCCTATGTGGCTGTGCTTGATATGCCCAGCCTGATTCCTTTTACCACCTTTGAAAGAAAGTATGAGGGCATTGCAAAATTCCCTTCGGTGAGCAGAGACATCAGTATGGTGGTTCCTGAGAAGGTTATGGTGGGCGAGATTGAGCATGTGATTGTACAAAGAGGCGGAAAGCTTCTGGAGAGCTGCCAGCTTTTTGACATTTATCAGGGCAGCCAGATTAAGGAAGGCTTTAAATCGGTGGCTTATTCTATCACTTTCCGGGCCAAGGACAGGACGCTTTTGGACAGTGATGTAAACGCGGCTATGAAGAAAATCTTAAATGGCCTGGAGCAGCTTGGCATAGAGCTGCGCCAATAAGGATAAGGAAGCAGAGAAATTCAAACAAGCTTGGAAGTGAGGAGAATCATGGAAAGAAAGAACGTATGGGAAACTTATGATGCGAAAGAGCTGAAAAAGCTGGAGGCATTTTGCGGGGAATATCGGGAATTTCTGGATCATGGAAAGACAGAGAGAGAATGTATCGACACAATTGTAAATACCATTGAAAGGGCCGGGTACAGAGAGCTTGCCACTCTGGCAAAGAGCGGAGAGGGGCTGAAAAAGGGTGACAAGGTATACAGCGTGTGGATGAACAAGTCCATCGTCATGTTCCAGATCGGCGAAAAGCCTCTGGAAGAGGGGATGAATATTTTAGGCGCGCATATTGACAGCCCGAGACTTGATATTAAGCAGAATCCTCTTTATGAGGAGGGGGGCTTTGCTTATTTTGACACCCATTATTACGGCGGCGTTAAGAAATACCAGTGGGTTACCATTCCTCTTGCCATTCACGGCGTGGTGGTGAAGAAGGATGGAACCACCGTGGAGATTAATATCGGAGAAAACGAGGAGGATCCGGTATTTTTTATATCGGATCTGCTGATTCACCTGGCACAGGAGCAGCTGGAAAAAAAGGCCGCAAAGGTCATCGAGGGGGAGGCCCTGGATATTATCATCGGGAATAAACCTCTGGTTTTAGATAAGAAATCAAGAAGCAAAAAGGAAGATGCCCCGGGAAAGGAGGATGCCCCGGGAAAGGCCGGGAAGGAGGCTGTCAAGGCAGGTGTGCTCAATATCCTTAAGGAAAGCTACGGTCTGGAGGAAGAGGATTTTATTTCCGCAGAGCTGGAGGTGGTTCCGGCAGGAAAGGCCAGAGAGGCGGGATTTGACCGCAGCATGATTCTTGCATATGGTCAGGATGACAGGGTGTGCGCCTATACTTCCATGAAGGCAATGCTGGACGTGGGAGAGACGGACAGAACCCTTTGCTGTATTCTGGTGGACAAGGAGGAAATCGGCTCTGTAGGTGCAACCGGCATGCAGTCCCGGTTTTTTGAAAATGCGGTGGCCGAGGTCATGAATCTGTGCGGCGATTACAGCGAGCTGAAGCTTAGAAGATGTCTTTCCCGCTGCTGTATGCTTTCTTCAGATGTAAGCAGCGCCTTTGATCCTTCCTATGCTTCCAGCTTCGACAAGAAAAATGTGGCCTTTCTTGGAAAGGGCATGGTATTTAATAAATTTACGGGCGCAAGGGGAAAAAGCAGCTCCAACGATGCAAATGCGGAGTACCTGGCCCATATCCGCCAGATTTTTGACAAAAAGAAAATACATTTCCAGACTGCAGAGCTGGGCAAGGTGGATTTGGGCGGCGGCGGAACCATAGCGTATATTCTTGCTTTGTACGGCATGAACGTGATAGACAGCGGCGTGGCTGTGTTAAATATGCACGCGCCCTGGGAGGCCACCAGCAAGGCGGACATTTATGAGACCTACAGAGGGTATAAAGCGTTTGTCCAGGGGGCTTGTCTCTGATGGCCGGTGAACTGAAAAAGTCAGATTTTTATTTTGAGCTGCCAAAGGAGCTGATCGCCCAGGACCCATTGGAGGACCGCAGCGCCTCCAGGCTTCTTTTGCTGGATAAAAATACGGGAGCTGTCTCCCACCGGGTGTTTCGGCAGATTACGGAATATTTAAGGCCTGGGGACTGCCTGGTGCTCAACAACACAAAGGTGATCCCCGCAAGACTGCTGGGACAGCGGGAGAAAACAGGAGGCCATGTGGAGCTTCTGCTTTTAAAACGAAGGCAGGACGATATTTGGGAGACCTTGGTAAAGCCTGGAAAAAAATGCAGACCGGGAGCAAGAATCAGCTTTGGGGACGGACTTTTGACCGCTGAGGTGCTTGAGACGGTGGAAGAGGGAAACCGGCTGGTACGGTTTACCTACGACGGTATCTTTGAGGAGGTATTGGACCGGCTGGGGGAAATGCCTCTTCCCCCTTACATCACTCATAAGCTTCAGGATAAAAATCGTTACCAGACCGTTTATGCAAAATATGAGGGTTCGGCGGCGGCGCCTACGGCGGGGCTGCATTTTACCCAGAGCCTGCTGGAGCAGATTACGGAGATGGGAGTGGAAACTGCTTATGTGACCCTGCACGTGGGACTTGGAACCTTCCGGCCAGTGAAGGAGGAAAACGTGCTGGAGCACCATATGCACTCGGAGTTTTATCAGGTGACAGACGAGGCGGCACAAAAGATAAACCGGGTGAAGGAAAAGGGGGGAAGGATTATCTGCGTGGGAACCACAAGCTGCAGGACCGTGGAGAGCGCTGCGGATGAAAATGGCATAGTGCGGCCTGGATGCGCACAGACCGATATTTTTATTTACCCGGGGTATCGGTTTAAGGTTCTGGACGGATTGATTACGAATTTCCATCTGCCGGAATCCACGCTGGTGATGCTGGTGTCTGCGCTGGCAGGCAGAGAGCATGTGTTAGGGGCTTACAGAGAGGCTATCCGGGAGCGCTATCGCTTTTTCAGCTTCGGGGATGCCATGTTCATTACAGATTTCTCATGATGAAAACGGAGGTGTACGGCTATGGAGGAGAGAAGAAGGCATAAGAGAACACAATTGTCTGCAGAGCTTGTGCTGCGGCGGATTGACGGAGAAGAAGAGGAGCTTGTGGAGATTGCAGTCACAGATGTGTCAAGGAGCGGCGTGGGATTTTTCTGCAGCGAGCCCCTGGCCATTGGAACGGTGTACGAATGTTATCTGACTTTGTGGACCAAGGAGGTATTACATACCTTTTTAAGAATCGTCAGGATTGAGATGGAGGAAAACGACTTTTCCTACGGCGCTGTTTTTGTGGGTATGTCAGAGACGGATGCGGCGAGGATTGAAGCGTATCAGACGATCAATGAAAGGGAAGAGTAAATGGACCGTCACCATAGCGGCATCTTTGCTGCTTTTTCTGCTGTATATTTTGATTTTTGGATTTTCGGGACAGGACGGTGAGGAATCCGGAAATTTAAGCCTCACCATTTCAGAAAAATGTGTGGAGGTAATCAATTCTCTTGCGGGAAATCCCTGGAGCGGACAGCGGATGGAGAGCATAGCTCTTTCTTTTGAACATCCGCTGCGGAAGCTGGCCCATTTTACGGAATATGTCTGTATGGGCATTCTGGTGTATGTGCTGTGGAGCCCTTGGATCAAAAAAGGGAAGGGCCTGACTGCGTTGACGGTGGCGTGGGTATTTGTGTCGGCGGCTTTGGACGAAATTCACCAGTTTTTTGTGCCGGGAAGATACTGCAGCTTTTGGGATGTGCTCCTGGATACCTGGGGCGGCTTTTGCGGCGTGCTTTTGTGCCTGCTGCTTTTAAAGGTCAGGACGTATCTCAGAAGGCTTTTCCCCAGGGGGAAAAAGCCTTCTGGGAAAAAAACCTCATTGTAACGGGTGGAGGGCATATCCCTTTGCACTCAGAATCTGGGAGGCTTTTTCAATGGAGTCCTCCTCGTAAAATTCGATTTTCAGGACGCCTCCCTCATATTCCCTGTTGTGGACGATCCCGATATTTTTGATATTGATCTGGTTCAGGGCCAGAATGGTGGCCACAGCGGCCAGCGCCCCGGGCTCGTCGGCAATATCAAGATTGAGGGTATAGGACCGTTTGATCGGGCCGCTGGAAGCGTCCAGAAAGGAATCTCTGTAAATGCGGGCGCTGTCAAACAGTTGATATAAGGCTTCTCCATCCCTTTTTAGAAGCTGGTCTTTTACTGCGGCAAGAGAGTCGATGTAGGAGGAGAGCAGCGAGGCGATATTTTCTGTGTTGGTCAGGCAGATCTGCTGCCACATAACGGCGGAGGAGGATGCAATCCTTGTAATATCTTTAAAGCCCCCGGCGGCAACCAGACGCATGATGCTGTCCGGAGAATCCTTTTCCCGGATGAGATTGACCAGGGAAGCGGCAATCACATGGGGCAGATGGCTTATGGCAGCCGTCACATAATCGTGAAGGCCAAAATCCAAAATGAGAGGGATAGCCCCCAGCCTTTGCACCAATTCCCGGTAAGCCTCCACTTTTTGACGGGGAACCGTGTCTGTGGGAGTCAGTATGTAATAAGCGTTCTCCAAAAGCAGCGGCCGGGAATTGACAAAGCCTGTCCGTTCGCTGCCGGCCATGGGGTGCCCTCCTATAAACTGTGCGCTCAATCCGGCATGCTCCACTGCGCTGTGAATGCCGCTTTTTACGCTTCCTACATCCGTAAGCAGGCAGGAGGGGGAAATCACTTTTTTTACTTCCTCCAGGTTGGCGTCGTTTTTTTGTACGGGAGCGCATAAAAACAAATAATCACACTGGGAAAAGCTGTGATCTATGGAGGAAGCGGCAATGTCCGCCGTATGTGTCTCCAGAGCAGCCTGAAGGGTTTCCGGACGGACATCGTAAGCGATGACTTTCACGTTCGGAATTTTTTCTTTTAAAGCCCTTGCAATGGAGCCGCCGATCAGTCCAAGACCGATAAAACCGCAAGTGAGAGATGTCATGGTTAAGCCCTTCCTTCAGATTTTATCTGAAAACTGCGGCCAGCGAGGCTGCAGAAGGGAGCAAGCTCGCGGGTCAGCTGGTCAAAATGGGCAAAGGTGAGAGACTGGGGCCCGTCGGATAAAGCGTGGGCGGGATCGTTGTGCACCTCGATCATCAGTCCGTCCGCTCCGCATGCCACGGCGGCCTTTGCCATAGAAGGCACATATTTGTAGGAGCCGGTGGAATGGGAGGGGTCCACGATAATGGGCAGGTGCGTCTTTTCCTTCATGACGGGAACCGCGCTGATATCAAGGGTATTGCGGGTGGCTGTCTCAAAGGTGCGGATGCCCCTTTCGCAGAGCACCACATTGGGGTTTCCTTCGGACATAATATACTCCGCAGCGTTGAGCCATTCATCGATAGTGGCGCACAGGCCCCGCTTTAACAGTACCGGGAGACCGGAACGTCCGGCTTCTCTGAGCAGAATGAAATTCTGCATATTCCGGGCGCCGATCTGAATCATGTCCACATATTTTACCGCCGCTTCGATGGCATCTAAGCTTACCACTTCGCAGATGGTGGCAAGCCCGGTCTCCTCCCCCGCGCGCTTCATATAGCGCAGGCCCTCTTCTTCAAGTCCCTGAAAGGAGTAGGGAGAGGTGCGGGGCTTGTATGCGCCTCCCCGCAGGATGGAAGCACCGGCGTCCTTTACGGCCCGGGCAATGCACATAAGCTGTTCCTCTGTCTCAACGGCACAGGGGCCGGCTATGATGGTCATGGTGTCCGGACCGATGACGACGTTTCCTGCTTTCACCCGGGTGGGTTCCGGATGGAATTTTTTGTTGGCCAGCTTATAGCTTTCCGTGACGGGGACGATGCGGTCCACATCCTTATAGACGGTCAGGTTTTCCGTGGAAAGCCTTGTCTTGTCGCCTACGACACCGATAATGGTGACCTCCTTGCCCTGGGAGAGATGGGCGGTAAGACCGTTGGATTCAATATAGCTTATGACAGCCTTTACGCTTTCTTCGGCAGCGCCGGGTTTCATTATAACAATCATTTGATCCTCATTTCTGCGCCGGATTTCCTGGAAGGGAGAACTGGATGCCGGCACCCATTCAGCGCTCTCTGATCTCTACAGTACTATAGCACTTCAACGTGCGAAAGTCAACCAAAACGTAAATAATGTGCAAAAATACCAACAATGACTTGTAATATGGAAATTAATTTAGTAAAATAACCGTATGGGGATTGGACTATCCAATTTTAGTTTTAGCAGGATACCCAAAATACATCGAAATTGGAGGAAAACACATGAATGTTTACACAACTGAAAAAATTCGCAACGTTGTCTTGTTAGGACACGGCGGCAGCGGAAAAACCAGTCTGGTGGAGGCAATGGCTTACCTTTCCGGCATTACCTCAAGAATGGGCAGGGGTGCCGACGGCAATACCGTAAGTGATTACAGCAAAGAAGAACAGAAGAGAAAGTTTTCCATCAGCACGTCCGTAATTCCCATTGAGTGGGAGGGTTATAAGATCAATGTGATAGACGCTCCCGGATACTTTGACTTTGTGGGGGAGATGGAGGAGGCGGTAAGCGCCGCAGGAGCCGCAATTATTGTGGTAAACGGCAAGTCAGGAATTGAAGTGGGAACGGAAAAGGCCTGGGAGCTTTGTGAGAAATATAAGCTGCCCCGGTTTGTATATGTGTCCAACATGGATGTGGACAATGCCTCCTTCCGCCAGGTGGTGGAGGATATGACAAGCCTTTACGGCAAGAAAATAGCGCCCTTTCATCTTCCTATTCGTGAAAATGAGAAGTTTGTGGGTTATATCAATGTGATTACCGAGGCGGGCAACCGCTGGCAGGGAAAAGAGGTAATTCCCTGTGAGGTGCCGGAGTATAACAAGGCAAACCTGCAGATCTGCCGGGACACCCTGATGGAAGCAGTGGCGGAGACCAGCGAAGAATTTATGGAGCGGTATTTTGGCGGGGAAACCTTCTCTGAGGCGGAGATCAGGGCTGCGCTGCGCACCAATGTCTGTGATGGAAGCATTGTGCCCATGACAATGGGATCCAACACGCTCTGCCAGGGCGTATATACCCTGCTGGACGATATCATCAAATATATGCCGAGTCCCGAGAACAGGGAAGTGGCCGGCATCAATATGAAGACCAATGAGATTTTCCACGCGGATTACGATTTCTCCAAGGCAAAATCCGCTGTTATCTGGAAAACCATCGTAGATCCCTTTATGGGAAAATATTCCCTCATAAAAGTAAATTCCGGCGTATTCAAGACGGATGATATAATCTATAATGTGGATAAGGA
>NZ_CEWDFQ010000144.1:0-7450 GCF_982438285.1 Acetatifactor sp.
CTCATAATTGCCCTGATACTTATAGACAAAGCTGAGCCCGTTGAGGGCATAGGGCTGGGCCGGGTTTTCCGCCAAGGCCTTCTCAAAATCCTCCCTGGCCTCCTCATAGTGATGTGCCGATCTATGGAAAATGCCTCTTTCCACCAGCATAAAGGTGCCTGGAAACCAATATAGATAGGTGGTCAGCATGGGAAGGCTCTTCCTGTAAAGCTCTTCGTCTCCCTCCGACACCTTTGCACAATATTTTTTACGGAAGGCACTTAGCTTTTCGTCCAGTTCATCGCCGCCGGGGATCGAATCCCTTCTATCCATCTGATAACGGTAGGCGTCCAATATAACGCTCTTTATGCCGTTTGCCTGGGCTTCCTCAAGCAGGCTTTTCAGCTCATCCGTATATTTCAAATCAAGGTACACCTTTGCCATATGTTCATAAGAGCGCACATAGCCCGGGAAATAGCTGATACACTGTCTGCCGGCCTGTATTACCCCCGCAGCATTCCACTGTCTCCTATACACCTCAAGGGAGGTGGCATACGCCGCATAGACCTGATAATCCTCCACCAGCCGCCTCACAAGCTCCAGACTTTTTTCGTATTCCTCCATCTCCATGTAAATCTGCGCCTTCTCCAAAAGCAGTCCAATATCCTTGCCGGTTCCCGTTTCTATTTTTTCCGCTTCCGCAATGGCCAGAGGAAGCTTCCCTTTGTCCACATAGCCCAGATTTCGATAACACTGCATGCGGATCAGATACGCCTGGCGTATGCGGTCTTTATCTCTCTCCCTTTCCTCCCCGCTCTCCTCTCCTGCAATTTTCTCCTCCAAATGGGCCTGCCAAACCTTTGACAGCTCTGCCGCCTGTTCATATTCTGCCTCCTCCACAAGCAGCTTAGTCAAAAGCCCCTTTCGTTCCGTCTCCCGTTCCCTGGGTATCCTGCCCTCCAAAGCCTGCGCCAGCCGGATGCCCGCAGATATCTTTCCATCCTGCAGAAAACACCAGCCCAGCTCTAAGCCTGCCTCCCAGCTGTCTTTTCCCCCGCGCTCATATGCCTTCTCCAGATCCTTTTCAATCTCCTTGTTAATCTTTCCCAAAAGCTCCATGAACCTGTCGTCCGCCCCCATGGACAGCACCGTTTCCGCACATTTCTTTGCCTCTTTAAAGCTTCCCTGTTCATAGTACCATTGGGTCAGACGCACATTAGACATATAGTGGGACTCATTTTCCTTCTTCAGCTCTTCATAAATAAAAGCCGCCTCTTCTTTTCTTTCGTTCCTCCACAGAAGCTCCGCCGTGTTATAGCAGATCATAGGGTCCTTGGGATAACGCTCTCTAAGCCCCAGCAGTCTGCTCACGGCTTCCTGGATTTTTTCCTGTTTTACCGCCAGATTGGCCTTGCATATCTCCAAAACGGGATGAAAAATATGCAGTTCCTCGGCATTTTTTATGTATTCCTCCGCCTGGGCAAGCTCTCCGTCCTGTATGGCCTGCCAGCATCTGTCATAGTACTGTAAAAACAAATCATAAGGGGCGTCTTCCTCCCCTTCAAACTGGGAAAACTCAATTTCTTCGCCCCGCTCGCATTTACTGAGGATATACCGCACAAAATCCGCCGGAAAGCGTTCCCTCAATTTCTCCGCGTCCTCTGTAATATGAAGCATTTTGTTAAAGAGCTCCCAGACCGCTCCAGGCAGCCGGAAATGATCCATGAGAAAACGAAACAGCTTAAACCGGCAGTTTTCTTCCTCCTCAAGGGACAAAAACACATCCTCCGAAAAAAGCGCCTTCCATTTTTCCACATCCTGCCTGCTTTTTATATTTCCATAAATTTCGGCGGCTTTTTCCACCCAGAGTCCGGACGGCGTGGTATCCCTTTCCTGCGCAGCCTGCTGTTCTTCTTCCTGTGTGCGGGCGTAAGCGCAGGCTTCTTCATAGGCGCTTCTCAAGCGCTTGAAGCCCTCCGGATTATCCTCGGGATTGGTCAGGGCAAGCTTTTGTCTGTAAGCATTCTTTATGGCCCGTTCATCCTTCGTCTGTTCAATTCCCAATACCTGAAAAATTTCCAACAGCTCCATAACAATCTCCATTCCAATAACACAAAGAGAGCAGAATCTGCTTCTGCTCCCCATATGACGCTTCCATCAGCTAAAATGTGAATTTATCCGCAAAATATGCGTCCAAATCCGCAATGGCAACCCGCTCCTGCTCCATGGAATCACGGAAACGCACCGTCACCCTGCCGTCCGTCTCCGAATCAAAATCATAGGTAACGCAGAAGGGCGTGCCGATCTCATCCTGACGACGGTATCTCTTTCCGATATTCCCTCTGTCGTCAAATTCACAATTATACTTTTTAGAAAGGGCCGTATAAATCTTTTCTGCGCCCTCATTCAGCTTTTTGCTCAAAGGCAGCACACCGATCTTCACCGGTGCAAGGGCCGGGTGGAATCTGAGCACCGTGCGCATATCTCCTCCCTCAAGCTCCTCTTCATCATACGCCGCGCACAAAAATGCCAGCACTACCCTGTCCGCTCCCAGAGAGGGCTCAATCACATAAGGAATATATTTTTCCTTTTTCTCATCGTCAAAGTAAGATAAATCCTCACCCGAGGTTTCCGCATGCCTCGAAAGATCATAATCCGTTCTGTCGGCAATGCCCCAAAGCTCTCCCCAGCCAAAGGGGAACAGAAATTCAATATCCGTAGTGGCCTTGCTGTAAAAGGAAAGCTCCTCAGGAGAATGGTCTCTTGCCCGCATTTCCTCATCCTTCATCCCCAGGCTCTTAAGCCAGTTGATACAAAAGCTCCTCCAGTACTGGAACCACTCCAGGTCTGTTCCGGGCTGGCAGAAAAATTCCAGCTCCATCTGTTCAAATTCTCTGGTACGGAAAGTGAAATTTCCGGGTGTAATCTCATTTCGGAAGGATTTGCCGATCTGTCCGATGCCGAAGGGCACCTTCTTGCGGGAGGTCCGCAGCACATTTTTAAAATTCACAAATATGCCCTGAGCCGTCTCCGGTCTCAGGTACACCGTATTTTTGGCGTCCTCCGTCACGCCCTGGAAGGTTTTAAACATCAGGTTAAACTGCCGGATATCGGTAAAGTTATGCTTTCCGCAGCTGGGACAGGGAATCTCATGCTCCTCCACAAAGGCCTTCATTTTTTCCTGGCTCCACCCGTCTACACTCTCTGAAAGGGCAATCCCCTTCTCCTCACAAAAGTCCTCAATCAGCTTATCCGCCCGAAAACGCTCATGACACTCCCTGCAGTCCATCAAGGGATCGGAAAAGCCTCCCAGATGTCCGCTGGCCACCCAGGTCTGGGGATTCATCAGGATGGCGCAGTCCACCCCTACGTTATAGGGATTTTCCTGAATAAATTTCTGCCACCATGCCCTCTTTACATTATTTTTCAGTTCAACTCCCAAGTTGCCGTAATCCCAGGTGTTGGCAAGTCCTCCGTAAATCTCGGAGCCCGGATACACAAATCCTCTTGACTTGGCCAGCGCCACGATTTTTTCCATTGTTTTTTCCATAACATCCTCCATTTCAAAGCGTTTTGCCGCCTTATCGCATTTATTTCATAAACACATATGCCATGTCCTCAGCCGCCGAGGCATCCACACTGCCATCCTCTTCCAGGACAGCGCCCCCGCCTGCTCGGACTGCCTTTCGGGGACAGTACAGCTTCACCTTCTGATCCGTGATCAAAACATACTGTCCATCCTCAGCATCCGCCGCTTCCAGCTCATAGCCCTCTTCCTGTGCCTGGGCTATGGTGCCGTAAAACAGGACGCCGTTATTGTAATCTGAAAAGGTGTCTGTGCTGTCATATTTTAAAACCACAACCACCTTGCCGCTGCCGTCCTCAAGCTCCTCCACCTTCTCCACGAAAACAGGCTCTGTCTCCCCGCTCTGTTTCTGTGCATTGTAAGCCTCCGCCTCTTCCGATGCCATTGCGGCAAGCCCGTCAATGTCGTAATACTCTTTGTCAAACACGTCCACCAGATAAGAGGTAACCGTACCATCCTTATCTACCGCCAAAGAAGGCGTATCCACCACATCCGGCACCTTTGCCTGCCCGCAGCCGGTCAAAAGCAGCGCACAGAAGAAAGCACAGACTGCTGTCCTGTTTCTTTTATTCATACAATCTCCTCATCTTTACCACCTAAGCATTCATCATAACAAATTACATTATACCCAACTTAAATCACTTTTTCAACAAAGAGTTTTCAGGATTTCAAGACTTTTAAATTCCCGGTCCGTAAAACGTTTTCTGTACGCATCAGCCACCTGGGAAAGCTCCTCAAAAACCTCTTTTGCCACCGTGAACGTATAAAGCTTTTCCACAGGACTGTCCACTATGTATTGAAGCGCATATAAGGTGCCCTCCCGCAGCTGTCTGTCCCGGGGCGGCCCGGGATATTCCCCGTTCACTGCAATGGCCTTCAGCTCAAAAACACATCGAACCAGTGGATTGGGCAGGCTGGGCGCGCACAGCGCTCTCAGGGACTGGTATAAAAGCTTTAACAGCTCTCTCTCGTCATTGTTCTCCCTGGCATAATAATCTGCCACCTCCGCAAAATACATCCCATAGCAGGCCCCTTCAAAATCTGTGCGCAGCGTTTCAAAGTAATTCTGAATCTCCGCTTCTGCCAGATGGTAGGAGCTTTTCCCGGGATACAGCTGAAACCTTCCGAAAGAAAAGGGGATAACGGCAGCCGCAAGTCTGCTTCCCGGTTTCCTGACCCCTCTGGCAAAAGCGGATATCTTCCCCATTTCTTTTGTCAGCAAACAAATACGCCTATCATACTCTCCAATAGGCGTTTGTTTCAATATCATTCCTGTCACGCATATCATTTCCCGCATAAGGCTTCTCTCCCGACTGTCCGCTTTCTCCCTCATGGGGTCTGTCTTTGTTTACATAGGATAAATAATCCTCTATTCTGCCGGTATTTAAAAATTGCTTCCAGTAATTTAACGTCTGCATCTTCTGCTTCCCCCTGACCTTGTTCTGATGTTAGGGTTCGCATTTTGCATTTTTTCTATTCGCCGCCTGAGGCATCTTTTGGGTGATATCCAAAATTTTTCAGAAGAAAGTCGCTGTCCCTCCAGTCCTTTTTCACTTTAACCCAAAGCTGCAGATTTGCCTTTCCCTGAAGCAGGTCCTCTATCTCCGGGCGGGCCGCAGAGCCAATTTTTTTCAGCATCTGCCCGCCTTTTCCAATAACAATGCCCTTGTGGGAATCCTTTTCACAGACGATAGTCGCTTCTATATCCCAGATTTTTCCGCGCTTTTTCATGCTTTCAATACTCACAGCAATCCCGTGGGGAATTTCCTCGGAAAGCAGTCTGAGCGCCTTTTCCCGGATCAGCTCCGACACAATCTGGCGCATGGGCTGATCCGTAATGGTGTCCTCGTCATAAAAGGCGTCTCCATAAGGAAGATATTGTAAAATACACTGCACCAGCGTATCCGTATTGTCGCCCTTAAGGGCGGAGACAGGCACAATCTCCTGAAAATCAAATTCCTTTCTGTAGGTGTCGATAAAGGAAAGTATCTCCGCCCTTTTTACGGTATCCACCTTATTGATCACCAAAATTACCGGCGTTTTCGTATGCTTCAGCTGCTCGATGATATGACGCTCTCCCGCTCCAATATAGTTTGTGGGCTCCACCAGCCACAAAATCACATCCACCTCATTCAAGGTACGCTGTGCTACGTTCACCATATAATCGCCCAGCTTGTTTTTCGCCTTGTGTATCCCCGGCGTATCCAGAAACACGATCTGCCCCTGGGGAAGGGTCAGCACTGTCTGAATCCGGTTTCTGGTGGTCTGTGGTTTATTTGAGGTGATGGCAATTTTTTGTCCGATCAGCTGATTCATTAAGGTGGATTTGCCCACGTTTGGTCTGCCGATCAGGGCTGCAAAGCCCGATTTGTATGCGTCGGCCTCACTCATGTTTTTCCTCGCTTCCCTGCGCTTTTTCCTGCGCACTTCGTTTTTTTTGTCTCTTACTGCATTTGACTGCAATGAATATCACAAGCAGCACAAAAACAGCTGTCAAAGCCAGATAGGGAAGGTTGATCAAAAAGCCCACGAAGAATTCCCGAAATCCCCGGCCGATATTTTTTATGCTGGTCATAAAGCCGTTCCCAATCCGTTCCCAGACGCCTTCTTCCTCCACCGGCGTAAGCACCTCCACCTCGTTGATATTCAGATATACGGTGCTGTAATCCACGCGATTGTCATAGGTTCTCAGCTGGGACTCCATGCTCTCCAGCTCGTATCTGACCTCAGACAGACGGGATTCTATGGTAATGATATCCTCTACAGTCTCCGCCCGTTCCATAAGCGCCAGCAGTCTGTCCTGTTCGGTGGACAGGGCATCCCTCCGGCTCTCCAAATCCACATAGGTTAAGGTCACATCCTCCACATTGTCGGAGCGGCGGACCACATTTGAGACTTCGGAGACCGTATTCAAAAAGTCATCCAGTCTCTCTGCCGGAATGCGGGCAGTCATATCCGCATTTCTGGTCCCCTGATAGGAGGAATAGCTGCTGCCGTTATAGGTGTTCATGCTCTCTATGTATCCCCCCAGAGAAGCCACCTGATCCTCCAAGGTCTTGAGAACCTGGTCAAATTCCCTGGTCTCCACATCCATGTCCACCGTCTTGATCAGCTTACGGCTCTCCAGATATGCTTCCGTCGAAAGACTCCCGCCGCCTTCATCAGTCTGTGCGAAGTTATCCGATGCCGCCTCCGTGACGGTCTCCTCCATGGCAGCTTCACCGCCAATGAAGAAATCCCCGTTTGAAGACTGGGTCATCATAGAGCCCGCGGCCATCTTTTCCCCGGATGAGGACGCCGCTCCACAGCCTGAAAGCCCTAAGAGCAGCAGTCCTCCAAAAAACGCCGCCAATACTTTTCTGCAGCTGCCTTTGCTTAACCCTCTCATAATCTTACCCTCCGTTTCTTAATCTGTGAAATAAATTTCCTTTCACAAACTAAGACGAAATCCCTCATAAAAGGTTCTCAACCACATCAAATTTTTCCTGTGCTTCCTTTATTTTACCGGCGCTTCCCACCACACAGAGAAGCTCCTCCTCCAAGAAGGCCCCAACCTGCTTCGCAAGGCTCCTTATGGTTTCCGGCTCTGCCGCAAGCAGCTCATCCCGCTCCCTCTGCAGCATTTCCTGGGTCAGGCCCGTCATATAGGCGCTTAAAGAATAAAGTCCCTTTGCAGCCGGATTCATGGGCACATCCAGATCGCTGACCGCTCCGATCACATACTGGGTCATGGTCCGCTCATCTGCGGAAAACTGAGAAATAGCCTCCGGGGCCTCCTCGTAAATCTGAAGGGTTTTTTCCAGATTGGGGTCTCTGTAGGATACAAAATAGCTGTCCCCGGATCTGCCAAAGCCGCACATGCACCCGTAGGCGCCTCCCTTCACT
>NZ_CEWDFQ010000145.1:0-7434 GCF_982438285.1 Acetatifactor sp.
GTATATTATCTACCCTCCATACTGGGAGGAAGCGTGGCGGTATCTGTTATGTGGAGATACTGCTTTTCTAAGACGGGCGTGGTCAACACCTTTTTAAACGCCCTGGGAATCCCCAGCGACATCAGCTGGATTTCCAACAAGGACACGGCCCTGTGGTGCATCATCCTGCTTTTTATCTGGCAGTTTGGCTCCCCTATGCTGATCTTTTTATCCGGTTTAAAGCAGATTCCCCAGAGCTATTATGAGGCTGCTGTGATGGATGGGGCGGGCCCCATCAAAAAATTCTTTAAGATCACACTGCCCCTGTTAAGCCCCATTATCTTTTTCAACCTGGTCATGCAGATGATCGGCGGTTTTATGGTGTTTTCCCAGGCCATGATCATCACGGACGGCGGTCCCATGAACAGGACGCTGGTGTACGCCCTATACCTATACCGACAGAGCTTTGCCTACTACGAGATGGGCTACGGCTGCGCCATGGCATGGATTCTTTTGGTGATTATCGGATTCTTTACGGCTCTGGTATTCAAATCCTCCAGCGCGTGGGTATTTTACGAGAACGAGCTGTTTGACGGAAAGAAGAAAAAGAAGAGGAGGAAGGAAAAATGATACAGCGTAAGAGAGCGGTTAACACAGTGATCTTTCATGTGGTAGTGTGTACCATTGGTATTGTGATGATCTATCCTCTGATCTGGATGTTTTTCAGCTCCTTTAAGGAGAGCAGACTGGTGCTGACTACTGTGGAAGAGCTTTTTCCCAGGGAATGGAGGTTTGACAATTACGTAAAGGGGTGGTCAGGCTTTGGAGGCACTACCTTTACCACTTTTTTTAAGAATTCCCTGATCGTTACCATTATTTCCATGGTGGGAAATGTGATCGCCTCCGCCATGGCTGCCTATGGGTTTTCCAGAATCCGTTTTAAAGGAAGGGGCTTTTTCTTTATCTGCATGATGATCACCATGATGGTGCCAAGCCAGGTGCTCATTGTGCCTCAGTACATCATCTTTAACGGCCTGGGCTGGGTCAACACCTTCCTGCCCCTGACGGTGCCGGAATGGGGCGGAAGAGCCTTCTTCATCTTCTTAATTATGCAGTTTATTGCAGGCATTCCAAAGGAGCTGGATGAGGCGGCGGAGATTGACGGCTGCGGCAAGATCAGGCTGTTTACACAGATTATGCTGCCTTTAATTAAGCCGGCTCTGGCCACCTCGGCGATTTTCGCCTTTTACTGGAAGTGGGATGACTTTATGGGCTCCTTGCTATATTTGAACACACCGGAAAATTACACGGTTTCCATTGCCCTGAAGCTGTTCAGCGACCCCACCAGCGTATCCGACTACGGCGCCATGTTTGCCATGTGTGTGCTGTCCCTTCTGCCGGTGATCGTTCTGTTTTTGTTCACCCAGAAATACATTGTGGAAGGAATTTCCATGTCTGGACTGAAATCCTGAGCAGGTATATACTAAAGGAGGAGAAAGCAGGAGGGGATGCACAGGGTATAAGGGGAAAGGAAAACGGGAGGGAATATCTCGTGAAGAAGAAACGCCGAAGTATCGTCCAAAGGGTTTCCTGGATACTGATCTGGACGTCTGTGCTGAGCTTCGGGGGAGGCTGCTTTGCCCTTTCCCGGCTGGAGGCGTCCAACACAGAATATATCTATCAGCTTACGGGAGAGCTGCTGGGCGGCAGCGTCCGTGAGCTGGAGGAGAGGCTGGAGGACATACAGGATACGCTGTATGGACTGGTGGTATCCAACGCAATACAGGAGGCCGGAAGCCTGCTGATCGGGGACGGGGAGGATGGCTCCTCCGCCCTGGAGCAGGCCTCGGGCTTGAATGCGATTGTGGACTCCATTCAAAACGGCATACGCTCCGACCAGGCCATCGTCTGCGCCAATTTCCTGTATGGAGAGGGACAGGTGCGGGTGGCGGCCTCCACCCGCTATTACAGGCTTTCGCAGGAGGCGGCGGACACGGTGGAGGAGCAGGCTGTGGCGGCCCAGGGGCAGAATGTGCTTTTGGACGGGGAGACGCTCATGGGGGAGGAAAACCTTCTGATTATCGCCAAGCAGCTGAGGGAGAGGCAAAATCTGTCCCTGGAGCACATCGGCGTCATCGTGCTGTTTGTGGATGTGGAGGAGCTGGGAAGGGTGTTTACGGACGCCCACGACGGCATATATGTCCTTCAAGGACAGGACGGGACGCTGCAGTATGTGCTGAATGATACGGAGACACTGATGGAAAAGAAAAACTTAAGCCAGCTCTGGCAGCGGGAGGCAGGCTACAGTATCGAGCGCTTAGGCGGCAGAATATGGTTTGTGGTAAGCTTTGGCTCAAGCGGGGAATTCTTTTCGTATACGCTTTTAGAGCCTTACTCGGAGCTGTTTGCAGATGTGCGTCAGGCCTTTGCCATTTACGTTGGTATTTTTGCCCTGTGCAGTGTTGCGGCCCTGCTCATCGCCTTTTTGTCCTCCCACCGGGTCACCAGGGACATCAAGCTGTTTATCCAGCACATCAGTAAAATATCGGGTGGGGATGACGCCTGGCTGCCCATGTATGAAAGGCAGGATATCCACGACAGGGATGTGTATGCCCTGAAGGGAGCCTTCAACAACATGTCCGCCCGTATCAACGAGCTGGTACGGGACAATTATATGAAGCAGCTTCTGGTAAAGGAGACCCAGCTGAGAGCCTTGCAGTCCCAGATGAATCCTCATTTTCTTTACAACACCTTAAACTCTCTGTATTGGATGGCGAAAACGGCGGAAATGCCTGCGGCCGCCGATATGATCAGCAGCCTGGGAATTTTGCTCAGGGAGGCCATCAGCGACGAGGAATTTGTGATTACCATAGACAGAGAGCTTGACATTGCCTGTCATTATTTTATTATACAAAAGCACCGCTATGAGGACAGGCTGGAGGTAAAATTTGATGTGTCCGAGGAGTGCAGCGGTCTTGTGATTCCAAAGTTTACCATACAGCCCCTGGCGGAAAACGCCATTGCCTATGGTCTGGAATGTATGCTGGGAACCTGTACGGTGGAAATCCGTATTTTTGTGGAAGGAGAAGCTTGTATCTGCCAGGTGCGCAACACCGGGCCGGAGCCCGAGGAGGGGCTTTTGGAGAAACTGAAAGCGGGGATTGTAAAGCCCAAGGGAAATGGAATCGGGCTTATGAACATACAGCAGAGAATTCAGTCCGTGTTTGGGGAAGAATATGGAGTGGACATCTTCCGGGAGGGGGAAGAGACAGTGGCACAGATCAGGATGAGACGTATTTCCCTGGAGGAATACAGGGAAAGCGCTGCGGCGGGAGGTAAGCCGGATGGAAAACGCGTACAGAATGATGGTGGTGGATGACGAGAGGATTGTCAGGGAGGCCATTGCCTCCCATATTCCCTGGAAGGATTATGGGGTTACGGTGGCAAAGGCGGCAAACGCGGTGGAGGCTCTGGAATATTTTCAGAAAAATCCGGTAGAGCTGATCCTGGCGGACATTAAAATGCCGGTGATGGACGGGATCGCCTTGCTAAAAAGAGTAAAAGCGCTGCGGGAGGACGTGGATTTTATTATTCTGAGCGGCTACGCGGATTTTGCCTACGCCCAGGAGGCTCTTCGCTATGGGGCAAAGGATTATCTCTTAAAGCCTGTGGACGAATCCGCGCTGATAAACATAGTTTTGAAATGTAAAAACGACAGGGAGGGCAGACAGTTCCTTTCATCCCTCTGGCAAAACCCCGCCTTATCCAGAATTCTGCCGGAAAAAGAAAAGGGCGGACGATATTCTCAGACCATACAGAAGATACTGCAGGTGGTACAGGAGGAAATTTCCAATGAGGAGCTGAGTCTTAAGTGGATTTCTTCTGAAAAGCTGTTTCTCAACGAGAATTATTTGAGCAAGATGTTTCAAAAGGAGGTGGGACAGAAATTTTCCTCCTATCTTTTGGACAGAAGAATGATGCTGGCTATGGAAATGCTGGCAAGGGACGGGGACGCCCTTGTGCTGGATGTGGCCAGGGCGGCGGGCTTCGGAGAAAATTCCCAGTACTTTTCCAGCAGCTTTAAGAAATACACGGGGTATACCCCCACGGAATACAAAAAATACATTAAGGAGGCAAGAGAGAATTGACCATGGAAATCATTGATTTTCACGTACATCCTTATCTGATTTGGGAGGAAAATGCCTGCATGTATAAGGAGAGTTTTTCCCTGACGTCTATGCAGGCAAAAGAGGATTTAGAAAAGTCCGGTATTACTCATATTTGCGGTTCCGTCATTGAAAACGGAGGGATACGTCTGCAGGACGGCTTTTCTTCTCTTGACAGGATGAACAGACAGGCGGTAAAGGTAAAGGAGCTTTACGGGGATTTTTATACCCCCGGCTTTCACATTCATCCGGCCTTTGTGGAGGAATCCTTAGAAACCCTGGACTGGATGCACGAAAAGGGCTTTCGTCTGATCGGAGAGCTGGTGCCTTACATGCACGGCTGGAAGGAGGCCGGCATGGATTACGCAAGTGAAAATCTCAGGGAGATTTTAAAGAAGGCCGGAGAATATCAAATGGTGGTAAGCTACCACACCATGCCGGAGTGGCAGGAGCAGATGGAAATTATGATCGCTCAAAATCCCCAGGTAACCTTCGTGGCCGCCCATCCGGGACAGCGGGAGGACTTTTTAAAGCACTTAGAGCGGCTTAAGAAATATGAGAACGCCTATCTGGATTTGTCCGGCACAGGGCTGTTCCGGTACGGAATGCTCCGGCATGGTATTGAAACGGTGGGAGCCTCCAAATTCCTGTTCGGCACGGACTATCCCATTACGAATCCGGGGATGTATGTGGAGGCTGTGCGCTTTGAGCATATTTCCGAAAAGGACCGGGAAATGATTTTTAGTGAAAACGCAAAGAGGCTTCTGTTTACATAGGGGCGTCAGGCTCCTTCGGCCTTTGCTTTGTTTTTTTGGCGGACAGATATTCCCGGTATTCGCTGGGGGTCTGTCCGGTATAATTTTTAAACTGTTTTAAAAAGCCGTGTACCCTGGGATACCCGGTAAGCTCCCCTACCTCTGAGATTTTCAGGGAGTAGTCCCCCAAAAGCTCGCAGGCCTTTTCCATTCGTATTTTGGTCAGGTACTGCTTGATGCTGCTGCCTGTCTCGCTGTGGAAAATCCGTGACAGGTGGGTGGGGCTGTAGAGAAAAACTGCGGACAGCTCCGGGATGCTGATGTCCTTTTGATAATTTTCTTCCAGGTATTCCTTGATCCGATTCGATAAAAACTGTTCGGGATTAGCCTTTTTATAGGCAATCTGGGCCAGCATATTTTCCATCAGTCCATGAAACCACAGCAAAATCCCTTCTCCGGACAGGGAGAGAATTTCTGTATAATGACTGTATTCCTCTGCAAAGCTTCCTGCGAGGCCGGACTCCTGAGCGTATTTCATCAAAGCGCCGTAAAGCTGCACCAGAAAATAGGTGCGGGTGATTTTGTCATCCTTTGTGTGCAGCAAAATGGACTGCAGCATGTTTTTCAGGCAGACATCGGCTTCCTTGGGATTTCGGCTTCGAAGGGCGGTTAACAGGCTTTCCTCCAGATCATAGGGATATTTTGCGGTGGCCGGTGAGCGTAAAAGAATATCCTCATAGGAAATCAAAAGCTCCTCGGACCAAAAGCCCAAAGCCAGGGCTTTTTTTGCGTTGGCATAGGAAAAATGAACCCTATATAAAGAGGGTTCTACGCTGCCGATTGCGATGGCCTCTATATGCTTTTTCTCAGCTTCAAATAGTTGTTCTATTCTTTGGCCCGCATGCAGGGCCGTTTCTTTTCCCCCTGTATTCAGAGCACAGATCACGGTGATTTCATTTTCAAAGGAGCTGCAGATCAGACAATCCTTCGCATGGGGAAATACAGTTTTCAGCAAATTCATCAAATAGGTAGTAAAGGAATGAAGCTGCACGGGCTTGTATTTCTCTCCGGTCTGGGCGTCATATTCGTTGATTCTCACAAGAATGACGCAGATTGGCGCCTCTGTGCACAGGCTGATCTGAAAATAAGACAGATTTCGGTCTATTTCCTCGTTGTCTGTGATCACGCCCTCCAGTAAAGACACAAGAAAGTTGTTTCTCAGAATGGGGCGGCTTTTTTCCAGGCTCTGCTGTATTGTCTCATTTTCCGTTTTCAGCCGGGCAATTCCCTTTTCAATGTGCAGCAGAATATCTTCCTGCGCCTGTTCCTGGCCGGGGGAGCTTCCCTTGGAGAGCTGGTTTGCAATGGCTGTGAGCGGGGCGCTCAGCCGTCTGGTAGCCATTTTGGAAAAAAATACCGCAATCAGAGAGCCTATTACAAAAATACCTGCGGAAAAAAGCAAAAGTGTCATAATTTCCCGGTATAGAATATTGGTTTTGATCAGACTGTAGTACTTCCAGTTGGTATCGGGAGAATCCATGCAGGAGATCAAAAGCCTGTCTCCGTTTAAGGCGTATTCCCGATAGCCTGTGTGAGAGATGGCGTCAAAGATTTCTATGCTGTTTTCCAGATAAGGAAGTCCGCTGTGGGAATAAGCTACGATCACAGCATCGTCGTTCATAGCCAGATAAGCGTGTTCGTCTGCGGAAATGGAATTAAATACCTCTGTAAAAAGGGATGCGTCCAGATTTACAATCAGGATGGCTTCCAGTTCACTGCCGTTGTATTTTAAGGGCTTTAATATGCTGAACAGGGTGGCCGCCCTCCCAAAATCATCTGCTATGTTACGGGGTGTTTTCCATATGGATTCGATATTTGCACCGTCCAGATTCTGCAGGAAGGCATAATCATAGCAGTCCTTGGCAGGCAATACCCCCATATTGGCCATATAAACAAGGGATTCCAAGGGATAATAAATAAATATGGAATGAATGTAATCGTTGCTGATCATAAAATTTTGAAACTGATTGGATACATCGGAGATGGAGTCGATGTCCTTTTTTTCATAATAATACAGGAAATCACGTATTCTCTGATCGGCTATAAAATGAGACATCATATTGTCCACATAGGTAAAGGTGGTGCTGACGGAATTGCCGAACTGTGTAAGCAGCAGCTGATTATCCCGGATGGTATTGGCTCTGAGCACGTACATGGAAATCAAGCTGACGGTAATGCCCGTAAGCCCCATGAGCATCAGCGCCAGAGACAAAAAGGATCGGAAAAGCCTGCCCGTGAAATTGCTCTGTGGTTTGACGCGCTGCGTGATCATATCCGTATCCTCCCGTAAGTATTGCCCGTAAATCTGTTTTCCGCTGCCTGTATTTATTATAGCCTGTGGGAGGCTCTGCAACAAGCGGGAAGGGGGAAGATGCAAAATATGTTAAAAAAAAGTGGTTTTGTTAAAAAAGAGATAAGGGGAAAAAGGGAGGCTTTGTTAAGTCCAGGCAGAACTGTGAAATTGAAATTTGAGA